>CAZNSV010000248.1:0-5648 GCA_964575775.1 uncultured Desulfovibrionaceae bacterium | reverse complement strand
ATCTCGGGCGAGCACGGCATCGGCATCACCAAGATCGGCTTCCTGGCCCAGGACAAGATCGACGCCCTGCGCGCCTACAAACAGAAGATCGACCCCAAGGACGTGCTCAACCCCGGCAAGCTCACCACCCGCGAGCTGTCCGTGAAGCCCTACACCTTCTCCTTCAACCGACTCATCCAGGACATCCGCAAGAGCGGCCTGCCCGAGAAGGAGCGCCTCATCAACCTGTTGCAGGGCATCCAGATCTGCACCCGCTGCGGCAAGTGCAAGCAGCACTGCCCCATGTTCGTGCCGGAGCGGAACCTGGTCTTTCACCCGCGCAACAAGAACATCAGCCTGGGCGCGCTCATCGAGGCCATCTACTACTCCCAGATCAACCGGGGCGTGCCGGACAAGCGCCTGCTGGACGAGCTGCGGCTGCTCATGGAGCACTGCACCGGCTGCGGCAAGTGCACCGCGGTCTGCCCCGTGAAGATCGACTCGCCCAAGGTCATGCTGCACCTGCGCTCCTTCCTGGAGGACAAGCACTCCGGGGGGCACCCCATCAAGACCAAGGTCCTGGAATACCTGGCCGCGGCACCGGCCAAGCGCGTGCCCCTGGCGGCCAAGGGCGCGGCCCTGGGCATGGCCGTGCAGCAAAAGGCCGTGGGGCTGATCCCACCGGCCTGGCGGCGGCGCCTCAAGAGTCCCCTGCTGGCCGGACCCGGCCCCCTCACCGGACTCGCCAACCTGCACCAGACCCTCAAGCTCGAGCGCGGTTCCATCTTCCTGCCCGCGCCACGGCGCCAGGGGCGCACCGAAGCCGTGGCCTATTTCCCGGGTTGCGGCGGCGGGCTCTTCTACCGCTCCATCGGCCTGGCCGCCGTGAAGCTGCTCCTGGAGGCGGGCATGGGCGTGATGCTGCCCAAGGAGCACCTCTGCTGCGGCTACCCCCTGCTGGTCAGCGGCTGCGAGGAGGCCTACACCACCAACCAGGCCCGCAACATCTTCGCCTTCAAGAAGCTCCTGGACGAGGCCAAGGCCGAGGGCGTGTTCGTGCGCACCCTGCTCACCAGCTGCGGCTCCTGCCGCGACGGCCTTGCCCGCTACGAGCTGGACCCCCAGATGTCCGAGCAGCTCCGGCTCATGGACGTGATGCAGTACCTGCACGAGCTCTTCCCCCTGGACCCGGCGCGCTATCCCCAGGCGCCCGTGTGGGGCGAGCTGATCTACCACGCCGCCTGCCACGCCGAGTGGAGCCGCGTGCCCAGCATCAAGGCCCCGGAGCAGTACCGCAAGGCCCTGTCCCAGTTCACCGGCGCACCCGTGCGCCTGAGCCCCCGCTGCTGTGGCGAGTCCGGCCTGGGCGCCATGACCTCGCCCAACATCTACTCCCGCCTGCAGCAACGCAAGCAGGAGCAGCTGCAGAGCGACCTGGTCAACTACCCGGACCACGCGCCCATCATCGTGGGCTGCCCCTCGTGCAAGATCGGCATCGCCCGGAACCTCATGGCCATGGGCAAGAAGCAGCCCGTGCTGCACGCCACGGAGTTCATGGCCCGGCAGCTGCACGGCCCGGACTGGGAGCGGGAGTTCATCACCCAGGCCCTGGCCTCCGTCACCCCGGGCTCGCCCCTCAGGCCCGTGCAGCTGCGCAAAGAGTAGGGGCCCGTGGCCGGTCCCTGGCGGATTCTCTTCTGCAACAGCAACCCGGTCTGGGGAGGCGGCGAGCACTGGCACCTGGAGTTCGCCCGCCGCCTGGCCCTGCGTGGTCACAGCACCGGCATCCTGGCGGCCTCGGGCAGCGCCCTGGCCTCCCGGGCCGCCGAGGCCGGAGTGCCCCTGGACGTTATCCCCATGGGGCGCCTGGGCTTCCTCAACCCGGCCCTGCTGCTGCGGCTGGTGCGGCTGCTGCGCACCCGGCGCCCGGACGTGCTCGTCTGCGGCCTGCCCCAGGACCTCAAGGCCGTGGGCCAGGCCGCCCGCTGGGCCGGAGTGCCCCTGGTGCTCTACCGGCGCGGCATGGGCCTGCCCGTGCGCGACACGGCCTTCAACCGCCACCTCTACCGCCGGGTGGCCCACGGCGTCATCGTCAACGCCCAGGACAACCGCCGGGCCCTGCTGGCCGCGAATCCGTGCCTGCTCCCCGAGGCGCGCATCCACCTCCTGCCCAACGGCGTGGACGAGGCCCTGCTCCAGCGTCCCGCCCCTTTGTGGGGGGAGCCGGGGGCCCCGATCCTGCTGGGCAGCGCCGGACGTCTGGTGGAGCAGAAGGGGCAGGCCCTGCTCCTCAGCGCCCTGGGCCAGCTGCGGGAGCGCTGCCCGGACCTGGACTGGCGCCTGACCCTGGCCGGGGAGGGCCCCCTGCGCGAGGCCCTGGAACGCCAGGCCGCCGACCTGAGCCTTGGGGCCCGGGTGCGCTTTGCCGGGTTCGTGCAGGACGTGCCCGAGTTCCTGGCCGGCCTGCACGTCTTCGCCTTTCCCTCCCTCTGGGAGGGCATGGGCAATGCCCTGCTGGAGGCCATGGCCCTGGCGCGCCCCGTGGTGGGCTTCGCGGTGAGCAGCATGCCCGAGCTGGTGCGGCACGGGGAAACCGGCCTGCTGGCCGCGCCCGGCGCGGTGGGGGAGCTCTCGGCCCTTCTGGAGCGCCTCTGTCGCGAGGCCGCCTTGCGCCAAGGCCTGGGCCTGGCCGCGCGGGAACTGGTGCGGGAGCGCTACAGCCTGCCCCCGCTGGTGCTGGAGTTCGAAACCCTGCTGGGGCGGTTGCTGCACAGGCGGGGCATGGCATGAAATTCCTGGCCATCGATTTCGGCATCAAGCGGGTGGGGCTGGCCCTGAGCGACCCGGGCTGCAGACTGGCGTTTCCGCTGAAAACCGTTTACAAGACCTCGCAGGACAAGTTGTTTGCCGAGCTATCGCAGGTGATTGCGGAGCACGGCGTGCAGGGTATCGTGCTGGGGCTGCCGGAAGGCCCCGTGGCCGCGGACTGCGAGGAGGCGCTCATCGTCCGCCAGGTGCGCAATTTTGCCAAGCGCCTGAAACGCCAGTGTGCCCTGCCCATCTATCTGGTGGACGAATTCTACACCTCCCGGGACGCCGAAGAGCGCCTGCGCGAGGCCGGCTTGCGCGGCCCGCGTCTCAAGGAAGTCCTGGATCAGCAGGCGGCGGCCCGCATCCTCGAAGCCTTCATCGCCCAGGGCGGTCCGGAAGGCGCGGAAGGGCTCCCGACGGTATAGCGGCATGCGCAGATTTCTCCTGGCTTCGGTGTCCCTGCTCTTCATCCTCATCCTGCTCGCGGCCGGCTATGTGGGGTACGAGGCGTTCCGCTTTCTGAAAGTGCCCCCCCAGTCTCCGGGCGAGGAAGTGCTCTTCGCCATCGAGCCGGGCGAGACCTTCTACGGCATCGCCGCGCGGCTCAAGGAGCAGGGCATCATCACCAACGTGCAGTACTTTCGCCTGCTGGGGCACTACAAGAAGATGCTCAAGGGCGTGCAGGCCGGGGAGTTCATGCTGCACACGGGCTGGCTGCCCGAAAAGGTGCTGGAGACCCTGGTGCTGGGCAAGCCCATCCTCTACCGCCTCTCCCTGCGCGAGGGGCTGACCTGGTGGGAGACGGCCCGCATCGTGGAAGAGGCCGGGTACGCCACCTTCGAGGACTTCGCCCTGACCATCCAGGACAAGGAGCTCCTGGCGCGTTACCATGTGCCCTTCGACTCCGCCGAGGGCTTTCTCTTTCCCGAGACCTATCTCCTGCAGCGCCCCAAGGAGAAGAACGCGCGCCCCATCGTGGAAATGCTGCTCAAGACCTTCTGGGACCGCGCGACCCGGGTTTGGCCCGAGGGGCGGCCCGAGCCCGACGTGCTCAAGCACGCGGTGATCCTCGCCTCCATGGTGGAGCGCGAGACCGGCGTGCCTGCCGAGCGGCCCACCGTGGCCGGGGTCTTTGCCAAGCGCCTGAAGATCGGCATGCTCATGCAGTGCGACCCCACAGTGATCTACGGCCTGGGGCCGTCCTTTGACGGCAACCTGACCCGCGCGCAGCTCAACGATGCCGACAACCCCTACAACACCTACCAGCGCCGGGGGCTGCCCCCGGGGCCCATCTGCTCTCCGGGCCTGGACGCCCTGCTGGCCGCCGTGAACCCCGAGGACCACGACTACCTCTACTTCGTATCCAAGAACGACGGCAGCCACCACTTCAGCAAGAACCTGCGCGAACACAACAACGCCGTCCGGACCTACCAACTCAAGCGCTGAGCCGCCCCTTGCGCCCTGTACGCGACCTCGGCACGTGCCCGTGGTTGCGCGGCGTGGCGTACGGTTGAAAAATTCGTTGCCATTGCCCCAAATTAGTTTCAGAAATACAACGAGCTTCGTTGTTGCTTTCAAGTGCCGAGCCGCGAGGAGCCGCGCATGTTCAACTTTCTGCAGTTGTTCAAGAAATCCCGGATGACCGCCGGAACGCCCCAAGCCAACGACCAGTTCCAGCAAAAGTACGCCTATTTCCAGCTTTTGTTGTCGGGAAACAACCAGGCCCTGGAGATCATGGCCGAGCTGGAAGAGCTCTGCTACGGCCTCAGGCCCTTTTCCCTGGAGGACGTGGCCGCCAAGACCGAGCACCTGGTCAAGGTGATCTACGACATCGCCGAGGATCTCAACGCCCTGGGCAACGGCAAGTATCCCGGGCTCTACGATGTGGTGGAGAACATCGGCGTGCAGGTTCTGGGCGAGCTGGTCAAGAAGCGCCGCATCGAGCCCACCCGCTTGACCATCCCCTTCCCCGAACTGAGCCTGGCCAACGAGGCCGAAGCTGGGGG
Organism: uncultured Desulfovibrionaceae bacterium; assembly: GCA_964575775.1. GTDB lineage: Bacteria > Desulfobacterota > Desulfovibrionia > Desulfovibrionales > Desulfovibrionaceae > CAZFCK01. Next base: position 852 of record CAZNSV010000248.1, on the reverse strand, counting down.
CAAGGCCGCCAACCTGGGCGAGGTCTCCAACCGCGCCCACCTGCCCACGCCCCGGGGCTTTGCCGTCACGGCCTATGCCGCCTATGACTTTCTCAAGAAGAACGGCATCTTCGAGTTCGCCGACAAGACCTTTGCCGAGCTGGACGTCAACGACACCGAGGAGCTGGTCTACCGCAGCGAAGCCGTGCAGGGGCGCGTGCTGCAGGCGGAACTGCCCCCACCCTTGGAAAAGGAACTCCGCCGCCGGGTGGCCGAGCTGGTGCAGCACCTGGGCCCCCAGGTGCGTCTGGCCGTGCGCAGCAGCGCCACCAGCGAGGACGCCGAGGCCAGCTTTGCCGGGCAGCACTCCTCGGAGCTCAACGTGCCGCCGGACCGCATCCTCGACGCCTACAAGCGCGTGGTGGCCAGCACCTTCACCCCCCGGGCCGTGTTCTACCGCCGCAGCCGCGGCTACCCCGACGACCACGTGATCATGAGCGTGCTCTGCCTGAACATGGTGGACGCCAAGTGCAGCGGCGTGATGTACACCCGCGACCCCAACGACGCCACCCGCAACCGCATCCTCGTCAACGCCGTGCGCGGCCTGGGCATCGGCGCCGTGGAGGGCAGCGTGGAGGCCGACTACTACGAGCTGGACAAGAGCGACAACAGCATCGCGGTTTCCACCGTGGCCGACAAGCTGACCCACTACGCCCTGGACCCCCTGCTGGGACTCACGGCCATGGCCGTGCCCCCGGAGCTCTGCAGTATCTCCTGTCTCGATGTGGGGCAGATCACCTCCCTGGGCGTGTACGGCCAGGTGCTGGAAAGCCACTACGGCCACCCCGTGGACGTGGAATGGGCCATGGACCG
>CAZNSV010000247.1:0-5654 GCA_964575775.1 uncultured Desulfovibrionaceae bacterium | reverse complement strand
GCCCTACAGGCAGGCGAGCAGTCCGTCACCCTTTTCCGTCAGTTGGAAAGCGAGGGCGCGGAGACCTACCGCCCGGAATTGGCTGCCAGTCTGAACAGCCTGGCCAACAGGCTCTCCGAGCTCGGCCAGCGCGAGGCGGCCCTGGCGGCCGCACAGGAAGCGGTGGCGATACGAAGGGAGTTGGCCCAGGCCCACCCCGACGCCTTCCTCCCGGACCTGGCCATGAGCCTGAACAACCTGGCCAACAGACTCGCCAACCTCGGCCAGCTCGAGGCGGCCCTGGCGGCTGCCCAGGAGGCTGTGACGATACGTAGGGAGTTGGCCCAGGCCCGTCCCGAAACCTTCCGCTCGGACTTGGCAGGCAGCCTGATCAACCTCGCTTACATTCTCTCTGGGTTGGGCCTACGCGAAGCGGTCCTGGCGGCCATCCAGGAGGCGGTGACGATACGTAGGGAGTTGGTCCAGGCCCGCCCCGACGTCTTCCGCCCGGACCTGGCCATGAGCCTGAGCTTCTTGGCCAACAGACTCGCCAACTTCGGCCAGCGCGAGGCGGCCCTGGCGGCTACCCAGGAGGCGGCGGCGCTGTATGGCGAGTTGGCTCAGGCCCGCCCCGACGCCTTCCCTCCGGACCTGGCCATGAGCCTGAACAACCTGGCCAACTGGCTCGCCGGGCTCGGCCAGCGCGAGGCGGTCCAGGCGGATGCCCCTGAGGCGGCGGCGCTGTATGGCGAGTTGGCTCAGGCCCACCCCGACGTCTTCCGCCCGGACCTAGCCATGAGCCTGAGCTTCCTGGCCAACAAACTCGGCAACCTCGGCCAGCGCGAGGCGGCCCTGGCGGATGCCCAGGAGGCGGCGGCGATTTATCGCGAGTTGGCTCAGGCCCACCCCGACACCTTCAGCTCGGACTTGGCAGACAGCTTGAGCATCCTAGCTTGCGTTCTCTCCGAGTTCGGCCAGCGCGAGGCGGCCCTGGCGGCCGCGCGAGAAGCTGCAATGGTATACGGGATGCTGGTCCAGCAATATCCCCAGGCTTTCAAGAAAAATTACACCATTGCCATGGAAACTTGGCTATCCATCCACCAGGGTATCTCCCGCGAGGCAGCCCACACTCTCTTCTCTCAAGACCCGGACGCGCAGCTCCGCGCCCTGCAAGAGGAGGGGGCGAACACTGCCCAGCACCCAGCCGAGTCCGGGAGCATTCCAAGGACCTGAACACCCTCACCTCCAGTAAATAATCGGTCGGCGTTTCGCCTGTTACGCACCAAACACAGTACACATTGCAGTTGCCCCCCCTGGCCCTGCGTTGTATCGCGTTATGCAACCTACGGAGGTGTCAGGAATGGAAGACTACCGACTTCTTGTCGATTTGCATCGGGGCAATGACCGGCAGGGCCCGGGGAGCGAGGATGAAACCCTGCTGGCCATGCGGCTGGCCGGGCTCGATGGGGCGCGCCCCTTGCGGATTGCCGACATCGGTTGCGGAACGGGCGCCTCGACGTTGCTCCTCGCGCGGGAGTTGGATGCGCACATCGTTGCGGTGGACTGCTTTCCGGAGTTTCTTGCGGTCCTGCTGGCCAGGGCCGAGGCTCAGGGGCTGGCCCGGCGCATCACGCCCCTGGCCTGCTCCATGGATTCCCTGTCGTTTGCCCCTGCCTCGTTGGACGTGATCTGGTCCGAAGGCGCCGTGTACAACATGGGCTTTGCGGCCGGCATCAGTCAATGGCGGCGATTCCTGAAGCCGGGGGGGCTGCTTGCGGTCTCCGAGATCACCTGGCTCACCGCCGAGCGCCCCCAGGCGTTGCAGGCGCATTGGAGCGGGGAGTACCCCGAGATCGATACCGCGGCAGCGAAGCTGGGCATTTTGGAGCGCCACGGCTACGCCCCCGTGGGGTACTTCGTCTTGCCGCGACACTGTTGGACAGAGCATTACTACCAGCCACTGCGGCGGAGTTTTCCGGAATTCCTGCGACGCAATGCCGGGAGCGAGGCAGCGCGACGCATCATCGCCGCCGAAGAGCGCGAAATCGCCCTGTACGAGCAGTACCATGCCTCCTTCGGCTACGGGTTCTACATCGCACGCAAGGTTGGGGAGTGAGCTGGCCTGGCCGTTGTGGCGAGGTCAGCATGAACATGACCCTCCGGTTCAATCAACTGTTGCGAGAACTGTGACGGTGTTGCATTTCGGACATCGCACCCGCCGCCCCCGGTGGATTCCTGGCATGTTGCCTCGTTCGTAACCGCAGTCACGACACTTGAAGGTCAGCAGAGAAGAATGTCCCACTTCCTCCAGATTTTCCTGGGGCTTTGCTGGCTGCTGTGCCTTTGTTTCTGATGCCATCCTCCCAGGTCTATACGACTGGGAATTGCTCCCCTCGCGATTGCCAACGAGACCCGACTCTTGTGAATTGTCATCCAGGTTGATTGTGTCTCCAAGGTCGCGAGTGACGATATTATTGTCTCCCAGCCCCACATCGTGTGAGAGCGTGTCCTTATTGGTAGTATTGCCAGGTACTTTTCGTAAATGGTTGGCAAGTTCCTTTTGATTTTTGGCTATGACAACAAGCAGGGCGGCAATTTCTACAACAATGCGAATAGCCGCTAGCCAGAGAAGCAGAGAGCCCAATGCGACAATTCCCACAATGAACATTTCATAGTCTAGCCTCATTAAAGCAAATACCGCAAAGGCGGTAATTGTAAAGACTATCAGGAAAACAAGCCTGTGCAAAATCCAGATGCTGGATATGACTTTTTTTGCAGAGTCTTCATGAAAAATCACATCAGAAGTTATTGAGCTGGCTCTGATCTTGCTTTGTAGGTCAGCATATTGTGCAGCGGACAATGGTTCACTATGCATTTTTCGCTCCTTTTGTTGTGCTTACATACTGTGTATTTCTTATGAATGTATTGGGAATTTTGAGTTTTTCGTTTAAAAAACCTTTGTGCGTGTGCTATTGAGTAGACCAGATCATGTTTTTCTACCTGTGCATTATCAGCTGGTCACATTTTTCTACTAAGTATATAGTTTTTTATCAAGTGGTTTCTGGCTCCGCGGTCACCAGTGAAGTTCCTGGGCCCAGTTCCACAGACGCCTCCCCAGTCCCCCGCCTGTGGACGCCACTCCCTTCCCGATGCTAAGCTGATTCCGGATTTTCCTCGCGACACGGCAAGAGCGCCCCTTTCTTGCGGCAAGGGGCGCAAAGGGGCGGAAACGGCATGACCCAGGAACAACTGAGCATCATCTGCGTTCTCGTGGCCGCCATGGGCATGTTCATCTTGGGCAAATGGCGGCACGACATGGTCGCGGCGGGGGCGTTGCTGGCCTGTGTCTTTCTGGGCCTGGTGCCCGGGGCCGAGGCCTTCGCGGGCTTCGGTCATCCCGCTGTGATCACCGTGGTCTGCGTCCTGGTGCTCAGTCAGGGGCTTCAGGCCACGGGGGCGGTGGACGAGCTGGCCCGGCGGGTCCTGCCCGCCACGGCAGGGCGCACCGTGAGCATTGCCGCACTCACCGGACTGGGGGCCTTGCTGTCCGGCTTCATGAACAATGTAGGCGCCATGGCGCTGCTCATGCCCGTGGCCGTCAGGCTCGCGGTCAAGCAGGGGCTGGCGCCGGGCAAGGTGCTCATGCCCCTGGCCTTCGGCTCCATCCTCGGCGGAACCACCACCCTCATCGGCACCCCGCCCAATCTCATCGTGGCCGGATTTCGCAACGAGGCCGGGCTCGGCAGCTTCGGCATGTTCGACTTCACCCCCGTGGGGCTGGCCGTGACCGTGCTGGGGCTGGCCTTCATCACCCTGGTGGGGTGGCGCCTGGTGCCCACGCGCGGCACCTCGGACAGTGGGGATTTCGACACCGCGGCCTACACCACAGAGGTGCGGATTCTGGAAGGGAGCAAGGCCGTGGGCAAGCCCCTGCGGGATGTGGAGCGGCTTCTGGACGCGGCGGACGCCCTGGTCGTGGGATTGATCCGCAACGATTTTCATCTGTCCGCCCCTTATCCGGGGCGGATCCTGCGCCAGGGGGATATCCTGGTCATCCAGGCCGAGCCCAAGTCCCTGGCCTCGCTCCTCTCCGAATTGGGTCTGCACCTGGAGGAGAACGTGCCCCCCGAGCCGGAGAACAAGACGGAGGCCGAGGCGGCCCCCGCAACCAGGCAGACCGCCACGCCGAAGCCCCTCCAGAAAGGAGCGACCGACCAGGCGGAAACGGTGGACTCGGTGGAAAAGGCGGAGAAGGGGAGCAGGGAGCGCAAGTCCACGGAAATTGTGCTGCAGGAGCTGGTGGCCATGCCCAGCGCCGGGATCATCGGCCGTTCGGCCCGGGACCTGGAGCTGCGCACCCGGTTCGGCATCAACCTGCTGGCCATTTCCCGCAGCGGGCATCGCTCCATCAAGCGCCTGCGCTCAACCCGGATTCAGCCCGGGGATGTGCTGCTCCTGCAAGGGGCGCCCGAGGTCCTGTCCGGATTCGCCGGGGAGCATGGGTGCGTGCCCCTGGCCGAGCGGGCCATCCGCGTGCCCGGCAAGGGCGAGGCCCTGAAGGCGTCCCTGATCATGGCCGGGGCGGTGGGAAGCGCGGCCATGGGGTTGGTGCCGGTGGCGGTGGCCTTTGCCGCCGGGGTGCTGGCCCTCATGGCCCTGCGGGTGATTTCCCTGCGCTCGGTCTACCAGGCCGTGGACTGGCCGGTGATCGTACTCTTGGGGGCCATGCTGCCCGTGGCGGGGGTCATGGCCTCCACGGGCGCGGCGGACCTCATCGCCCGCTTCCTGCTGGACAGGGTGGCCCAGGGGCAGGCCCTGCCCGGGTTGGCCGTGATCCTGGTGGCCACCATGCTCCTGACAGACTTCATGAACAATGCCGCCACCGCCGCCGTGATGTGCCCCATTGCCATGAGCACGGCGGCCCAGCTGGGTGTCTCGCCGGATTCCTTCCTCATGGCCGTGGCCATTGGCTCTTCCTGCGCCTTTCTCACGCCCATCGGCCACCAGAACAACACGCTGATCCTGGGCCCGGGGGGCTTTCGTTTCGGCGACTACTGGCGCATGGGTCTGCCCACGGACCTCTTGGTGATCGCCGTGAGCCTGCCCATGCTGCTCTGGGTCTGGCCCCTGCAGCCCTGAAGGGCCTCAGACCACCACCGGAGTCGCAGCGGGCTTGCGCCCCATGAGGCTGTAGTAAAGTGCGCGCAGACGCTGGTCCGCGGCGTGGAGGCGTTCCGGCGTGAGGGGCGCGTCGCCTCCGGCCAGCTCCTGGCGCAGGGCGAGGATCTGCGGCTTGTCGGCCTGGCCGTGTTTCATGGGGCTGGTGCCCAGGAGCATGTCCACCGAATCCACCCGGGTGATGGAGCAGAAGAAGATGTCGCCGGGCTGCAGATGCTCGGAGGCGCTGCGCTCCCAGACCTCCCGAATCTGCTCCGTGCAGAGATCCCGGCAGGTGAAGCCCTGGCCGGGGCGCGAGTCCAGGATTTCGTGGAAGGAGAGGGGGGCCCGGACCGCTGCCCGGATGATGGCGCGCTCCAGCGGCTCCAGCTTCTGCCCCTTCTTCTCGGCATAGCACTCGGCAATGGTGGTGCCAGGAGGCAGCAAGGGGGGCGACTTGGATTTGGCGTGCTCCTGCTCGGTGAGCTCCCAGGCAAAGAGCGCCCAGGGCACGAAGA
>CAZNSV010000246.1:0-5657 GCA_964575775.1 uncultured Desulfovibrionaceae bacterium | reverse complement strand
CCGGCTCGTGGAAGAGCTCGGCGCGCGCGTGGGGGCCTGCGCCTTCCTGGTGGACCACAACACCCGGCGGGACGAGGCGGTGTTCCTGCCGTTTCTGGGGGAGACGGCGGCGGTGAACGCGGGTCCGGCCGTGCTGGCCCTGCGCGCCAAGGCCGCTGTCTGGCCGGTGTTCCTCATCCGCGAGCCTCAGGGGCGCTACGCCCTGCACGTGCTGGAGCCCCTGCGCACCGCTAGCCTTCCCGGCTCCCAGAGCGAACGGATCACCGCCGTGGCGGCCTTCTACACGGCGGCGGTGGAGCGGGCCGTGCAACGCTGGCCGGAGCAGTGGTTCTGGATGCACAAGCGCTGGAAAACGCGGCCTGAGCCGTAGGCTCTGGTTTTCGGCCGCCCTGCCCCTGGCCTCCGCAAGGAAAGTGGTGTATCCCTCGGGGCGGAACGGACTTGCCATTGCGCCCCCAACGCCGGAAAGGAACAGACTGCCCGTCAAACCCCTGCCAAGGAGCTGCTCATGACCGCCCCTGCCGCGCCTCTGGTGGCGATTCTGGTCGCAGATCACTACAATGACCTGGAGTTCTGGTACCCCAAGCTGCGGCTGCTGGAGGCCGGGGCATCCGTGGTGGTGGCCGGTCCGGAGAAGGGCAAGGCCTGCGCGAGCAAGTACGGCATGCCCGCCACCCCGGACTGCAGCTTCGCGGAGCTGGATCCGTCCCGGCTGCAGGGGCTGGTGGTGCCCGGGGGCTACGCGCCGGACATCATGCGGCGGCACAAGGCAGCCCTGGACGCGGTGCGCGGGGTCTGCGAGCAGGGCAAGCCCCTGGCCTTCATCTGCCACGCGGGCTGGGTGCCCATTTCCGCCGGGATCATGAAGGGGCGGCGCTGCACCTCGTACTTCGCCATCAAGGACGACCTGGTCAATGCCGGGGCGCTCTGGGAGGACGCGGCGGTGGTGGTGGACGGGAACCTGATCTCCAGCCGCACGCCGGACGACCTGCCCCAGTTCTGCCGGGCGCTTCTGCAGCAGTTGGGGCTGTAGTCCGGGCGGGGCCGTCCGGCACACGGCCCCAGAAAAACGCTTGCCTGTTTCACGTCCCTAGCGTATGGGAACGTGTTCTTGAACCACACACATCCCGGAAACCGCCTTCTGGTGTTCCGTGCGGGAATGCTGCGGACATGGGGTCCGCGACCCGCGGGAATGGAAGGGTCCACGGTGGGGATGGAGGAAACAACCACAAGACAAGGAGTTGACATGGCTTACGTTTCCATGAAGCAGATGCTCGAGACCGGTGTGCACTTCGGCCACCAGACCCGCCGTTGGAACCCCAAGATGCGTCCCTACATCTTCGGCGCGCGCAACGGCATCCACATCATGGACCTGCAGCAGACGGTGAAGCTGTTCCAGAAGGCCCATGACAAGGTTGTGGAGACCGTGGCCGGGGGCGGCAAGGTCGTGTTCATCGGCACCAAGCGCCAGGCCCAGGAGGCCGTGAAGACCGAAGCCGAGCGTTGCGGCATGTATTACGTGACCAACCGCTGGATGGGCGGCACGCTGACCAACTTCCAGACCATCCGCCGCAGCATCGACCGGCTCAAGAAGCTGGAAGCCATGTTCGAGGACGGCACCATCAGCCGCTTCACCAAGAAGGAAGTGCTCTTTTTCCAGCGGGAGATGGACAAGCTGAACCAGGTGCTGGGCGGTATCAAGGAGCTGGACACCCTGCCCCAGGTGGCCTTTGTGGTGGACCCCAAGCGTGAGGAAATCGCGGTGAAGGAATGCCGCAAGCTGGGGATTCCCATCGTGGCCATCGTGGACTCCAACTGCGACCCCGACCTGGTGGACTACCTGATCCCGGGCAACGACGACGCCATCCGCGCCATCAAGCTCTTCGTGACCGCCATTGCCGACGCCTGCCTCGAAGGCCAGGCCGCGCGCAAGGACAAGAACATGGAAGCGCAGAAGGAAGGCGTGGACCTGGACGTGAAGCCCGAAGTGGCCGCGGCCATGGCCGAAAAGATGGACGAAACCGAGTAGCCCTTGCGGCCGCGGCCTGCCGCGGCCCCAGCGGCGCATCGACACCCAGTATTCCTATTTACGACAAGGACAAGGAGACGCAGCATGTCTATCACTGCCCAACAAGTGAAAACCCTGCGCGACAAGACCGGCGCGGGGATGATGGATTGCAAGAAAGCCCTGCAGGAAGCCGGCGGGAACGAAGAAAAGGCCGTTGCCTGGCTGCGTGAAAAGGGCCTGGCCAAGGCGGCCAAGCGTTCCGGCCGTGCCACTTCCGAAGGCGTCATCGGTTCCTACATCCACTCCACCGGCAAGCTCGGCGTCATGGTGGAACTCAAGTGCGAGACCGACTTCGTGGCCCGCAACGAACGCTTCCAGCAGCTGGCCAAGGACCTGGCCATGCAGGTGGCCGCCGCCAGCCCCCTGTGCGTGCGCCCCGAGGAGCTGCCCCAGGACGTGCTCGAGAAGGAAAAGGCCATCTTCCGGCAGCAGGCCTTGAGCGAAGGCAAACCCGAGAATATCGTGGACAAGATCGTTGAAGGCCGCGTGAAAAAATACTATCAGGAAGTCTGCCTGCTTGAGCAGCCCTTTATCAAGGACGACAAGCGCTTCATCAAGGACCTGGTGGCGGACCTGGTGGCCGTGCTGGGCGAGAACGTCCAGGTGGGCCGCTTCCACCGCATGGCCCTGGGCGCGGACGAAGCCGAAGAGCAGGAGTAGCCCTGACTGCAAGAGATAAAACGGGCTTACGAGCCCGTTTTTTTTTAGAGCACGTTGCCCTTGAAAGGGTGTAAATGCTCTTATGCATTTCCCTGAAACAATCGGATTGTGTTTCAGGAGGGAGCCCTGTTTCAAGGCGAAAATGCGCTAGGATTCCTCAAACCGCCGGTGCGTGATCCCCGGAGGGAGCAAAAAAGGTGAGCCCCATCCGATACTCCAGAGTGCTGTTGAAACTCAGCGGCGAGGCCCTGGCCGGAGACAAGGACTTCGGCATCGACGCCCCCACCCTCAATGACCTGAGCAAGGAAATCGCCGAAGTGGCGGCCCTGGGCGTGCAGATGTCCCTGGTCATCGGCGGCGGCAACATCTTCCGGGGCATGGCCGCCTCGGAACAGGGCATGGATCGGGTCAGCGCCGACTACATGGGCATGCTGGCCACGGTGATGAACGCCCTGGCCGTGCAGGACGCCCTGGAGAAGACCGGGCTGCAGACTCGCGTGCTTTCCGCCATCACCATGCGCGAGGTGGCCGAGCCCTACATCCGGCGCCGCGCCCTGCGGCATCTGGAGCGGGGTCGCGTGGTGATCTTCGCGGCCGGCACCGGCAACCCCTTCTTCACCACGGATACGGCAGCCACCCTGCGGGCCAACGAAGTCAAGGCCCAGGTCATCCTCAAGGCCACCAAGGTGGACGGCGTGTACGACAAGGACCCCATGAAGCACGCCGATGCCGTGCGGTACGACAACATCACCTACGACGAAACCCTGCAGAAGCATCTCAAGGTCATGGACTCCACAGCCATTTCCCTGGCCATGGACAACCGGCTGCCCATCATCGTCTTCAGCCTCAAGACGCCGGGGAACATCAAGCGCGTGGTCATGGGAGAGAACGTAGGCACCATCGTGCAAGGAGGTACCAAAGCATGAACACCATCCTGAAAGACAGCAAGGAGCGCATGGAAAAGGCCCTGCAGAGCCTGCAGAAGGACTTCTCCAAGCTGCGTACCGGACGCGCCTCCTCGGTGCTCGTGGAGGACATCAAGGTGGACTACTACGGCACGCCCACACCCATCAGCCAGATCGCTTCCATCGCCGTGCCGGACAGCCGCACCATCACCATCCAGCCCTGGGACCGCAGCGCCTTCGGGGACGTGGAAAAGGCCCTGCTCAAGTCCGACCTGGGGCTCACCCCCGTGAACGACGGCAAGATCATCCGCATCAACATCCCGCCCCTTACGGAAGAACGCCGCAAGGAGCTGGCCAAGGTGGCCAAGAAGTACACCGAGGAGGCCAAGGTGGCCGTGCGCAACATCCGGCGCGACGCCAACGAAGGCCTCAAGAAACTCAAGACCGACAAGACCCTGACCGAGGACGACCTGCACCACGGCCAGGACGAGGTCCAGAAGCTCACGGACAAGTACGTGGCCAAGGCCGACGAATGCTTTGCCGAGAAAGAAAAAGAGATCATGGAGATTTGACGCTGTCCTCCCCGGCTTCTCTTCCGGCCCACGTGGCCATCATCATGGACGGCAACGGACGCTGGGCCAAGCAGCGCGGTCTGCCCCGCAGCCAGGGGCACAAGGCCGGCACCGAGGCGGCCAAGGCCGTGGTGGCTGCCTGCCGCAGGCGCGGCATCGGCCACCTGACCCTGTACACCTTCTCCAAGGAGAACTGGTCCCGCCCCCAGGACGAGGTGGCCTTTCTCTTCGACCTGCTCGGGCGCTTCCTCACCCGGGAGCTCGACAGCCTCATGGAGCAGGACATCCGGCTCAACGTCCTGGGCGAGCTGGGCGACCTGCCCTTTGCCTCGCGCCAGGTCATCAGGCACACCATGACCAAGACCGCCGGGAACAGGAGCATGCAGCTCAACCTGGCCCTGAACTACTCGGGCCGGGCCGAGATCCTGCGCGCCTGCAAGGCTATCATGGCCGAGGGGCTGGACCCCGCACAGCTCGACGAGGAGCGGTTCAAGGACTATCTCTACACCAAGGGGCAGCCCGATCCGGACCTGGTCATCCGCACCAGCGGCGAGTTCCGGCTGAGCAACTACCTGCTCTACCAATCGGCCTACAGTGAACTGTACTTCACCCAGGTCCTCTGGCCCGATTTCGACGAACAGGAGCTGGACCTGGCCCTGGAAGCCTTTGCGGGGCGGCATCGCCGCTTCGGCAAGGCGGAGGATCCCCCCCAGTCATGATCTTTTCCTCCCACGCCAAGCGCTGGTTCACGTCCCTGCTGCTGCTGCCCCTGCTGGCCATGGTCCTGGTCCAGGGCGGCTGGTGGCTGTTCGTGGCCCTGGCGCTGGTCTCCGGCCTGGCGCTCGTGGAATTCTACGGCATGTTCTGGCCCGGTGGCAGGCGCGGCGCCAAGCTCCTGGGGCTCGGCTTCGGCCTGACCCTGTTGCTCCTTGCCGCCTTGGGGCACCCCCTCTGGGGCGTGGCCCTGCTCTGCCTCGCCTTCTGGCTGCAACAGCTGCACTTTCTGTTTCATTACGCCAAGGAACCGCACCTGGCCGACTATCGCGGCAGCATGGTGCTGTTCTGCGGCCTGGTCTACATCCCGGCCATGCTGCAGTTCTTCCTGTTCCTGCAGCCCATGGAAATCCTGCTGGTGCTCCTGGCCACCTTCGCCTCGGACACCGGCGCCTACTATGCCGGATCCTATCTGGGGCGCCGCAAGCTCTGGCCCGTGATCAGCCCCAAGAAGACCTGGGCCGGGTCCTGCGGCGGGCTGGCCGCCTGCCTGGCGGTGACCCTGGCCTTTGCCCAGTTCTGGGGAGGCGGCCCCTGGGTCTATGCCTCGCTCTTCACTTGGCTGATACTCGGCCTGGCCCTGAACCTGGCGGCCCAGTTCGGCGACTTTTTCGAGTCCGCGCTCAAGCGCAGCCTGGACGTCAAGGACTCGGGCAGCTTCCTGCCCGGCCATGGCGG
>CAZNSV010000245.1:0-5674 GCA_964575775.1 uncultured Desulfovibrionaceae bacterium | reverse complement strand
GCCCTGACCCTCTCCGTGTCCGTGCCCATCTCCACCCTCAACGCCCTGACCCTCAGCCCGGCACTCTGCGCCCTGCTGCTGCGCAAGGAGCAGGAAAGCCGAGGCCCCCTGGGCTGGTTCTTTAAAAAGTTCAACGCGGGCTTCGACCGCCTCACCAAGGGGTATCTGGCCGGGGTGCGCGGCGCCCTGCGCTACAGCCTCCTCACCGTGGGCGTGTTGGGGGCTCTGCTCTTCGCCACCTGGGGGCTGCTGGAAAAGGTGCCCACCGGTTTCGTGCCCGACGAGGACCAGGGCTATTTTCTGGCCAGCGTGGTGCTGCCCCCCGCCGCCTCGCTGGAGCGCAACGACGCCGTGATGCAGAAGGTCGAGGACTACTTCAAGAATCTGCCTGGGGTGTCCGACGTGCTGACCCTGGGCGGCATGAACATCCTCAACAACTCCAACAGCTCCTACACTTCGAGCGTGTTCGTCATCCTGGACCACTGGGACGAGCGCAAGACCCCCGAAACCTCGGTGCCCTACCTGCTGGCCAAGTCCTACCGCGACCTGGCCGCCCTGCAGGAGGCCGTGGCGGTGGTCTTCAATCCCCCGGCCATTCAGGGCCTGGGGCAATCCGGCGGCTTCACCTTCGAACTGCAGGATCAGCAGGGGCGCTCCACCCAGGAGCTGGCCCAGGCCGCGAACCAGTTCCTGGGCGCCGCGGCCCAGCGTCCCGAGCTCACCGGGTTGTTCACGTCCTTCTCGGCCAACGTGCCCCAGCTGGAAGTGCTGGTGGACCGCGACAAGATCAAGTCCAAGAATGTGGCGGTGAGCCACGTCTTCGGGACCCTGCAGACCTTTCTCGGGGGCTACTACGTCAACGACTTCAACAAGTACGGCCGCACCTACAAGGTGATGCTCCAGGCCAAGCCCGAGTTCCGGGTCCGGCCGGACCAGATCGGCAGTTTCTACGTGCGCTCCTCCACCGGGGAGATGGTGCCGCTCTCCACCCTGACCAACACGGAGCAGATTCTCGGGCCGCAGTACGTGCAGCACTTCAACCTCTACCAGACGGTGGAGGTCACGGGCAGCGCGGCCGCGGGCTACAGTTCGGGGCAGGCCATCAAGGCGTTGCAGGAGGTGGCGGCCCAGACTCTGCCCGACGGCTACGGCTTCTCCTGGTCCGGCATGAGCTTCCAGGAGGTGGCCCAGGGCAACCAGGCCATCGTGGCCTTTTCCCTGGCCCTGCTCATGGTCTTCCTGCTTCTGTGCGCGCTCTACGAATCCTGGGCCATTCCCGTGGCGGTGCTGCTCACGGTGCCGCTGGGGGTGTTCGGGGCCATGCTGGGGCAATATATGCGGGGGCTGGACAACAACGTCTACGCCCAGATCGGGCTGGTGATGCTCATCGGCCTGGTGGCCAAGAACGCCATTCTTATCGTGGAATTCGCCATGATGCGGCACAGCCAGGGACTCACCGTGCGCGAGGCGGCATTGGAGGCGGCGCACCTGCGCTTTCGCCCCATCCTGATGACGGCCTTTGCCTTCATCTTCGGGACCCTGCCCCTGGTCATCGCCTCGGGCGCCGGTGCCGCCAGCCGCCATGCCCTGGGCACCTCGGTCTTCGCGGGCATGCTGGTGGCCACCTGCCTGGGGGTGCTGATCACCCCCACGCTCTATTACCTGATCCAGCGCATGCGCAAGGACCCGCCCCCTGGGGGGCACGGTGCAGCCGAGACCCCGGAAGCGGACCTCCCCCCGGACGAGGCCCCACGCGTGCACGGTTCCTGAGCCGGGGAGCACAACAACGACACGGCCCGCCCTTGCAGTGTGACACTGCGGGGGCGGGCTTGTTCATTGCTGGGGCCTGGGGGGGGCTCCCCTCGCTGCGGGACCGGGAGGTGGTGAGTCGCACGTTCCTGGACGGCGGGCGCTCGGCAAGCGCCTGCACGCGAAGGAGTCGGTACGGCCGGAGCGGAAGACTACTTCCAGAAGGTCCAGTTGTGGGTCTTGATGTCCAGCTTCTGGGCCATGACGGCGACCAGTTCCTCCAACTCGCGCACCCGCATGCGCAACTGGTCGATCTCGGCACAGAGTTTTTCGGCGGTGCAGCGGTCGCTGCGTTCGCGGTTGGCTTGCTTCTGGTAGAAGTCGGAACCCTGGGGCATGGTCGTATCCTCCCCCCATTGCAGTTGCTGCCCTCCGCTCGAGGCCGTGCGGAAGTGCGTGGGCGTTTGTGAAGAATGTAACGGAGTTCCTGGGCAAAGTGAAGCCGAAAATTGGCCAGCCTCGGGACAGCGGCGGCGTAGGCTGCGGCAGGGGTTGACATGCTCCGGGAAAAGGCGTGTAGCGAGGGGGAGAATACTCGTTCTGTCAACTGGTTATCACACCAGCGCGGTGTGGATCGAGGGAGGTGGGGTCATGCGCGGAGCGTTGTGGTGTTCAGCAATTTCCGGGGTCCTGCTCCTGTTCCTGGTGTGCCTGGCCGCACCCGCAGCCGCGGAACCGGTAGGTTGGGTGCAGGAGGCCCGGGGTGTGGTGACCATTCTGTCTCAAGGGCAGTCCAGCCCGGCCCAGGTGGGCACCGGAGTCAAGGCCCAGGACTCCCTGCGCACGGGCGCGGCCTCCCGGGTGCAGATCATGCTCAAGGACAAGACCACCCTGGCCCTGGGGGAGAACAGCGAGTGCGCCCTGGGGGCCATTGTCCTCGATCAGGGCAAACCGCAAGGGGCGAACCTGCCCCTGACCTTGCTCAAGGGCGCCATGGGCATCCTGTTGGGGGCGGTGGGCAAGTCCAATCCGGCAGGGTTCACGGTGGAAACGCCCCAGGTCAGCGTGGGCGTGCGCGGGACCGAGTTCGGCTCGGTGCTGCGGGGCGATGCGGAACTGCACGGCCTGCAGTCCGGGGGGCCGGTGCTGGTGCGGGCCACGGCCTTGCAGTCGGCTGCGGCCGCCCCCAAGGCCTCCGGTGCCCCTCCAGCGCGGGAAGCTCTCTGCAAGCAGCTCAAGGAGACGGTGCGGCGCTTTGAACTGGCGGCCATGGCTGTACGCGGGACCCCGGAACAGGCGTCGGGCAAGGAGCTCAAGGCCAAGGTGGAAGAGTACGAGGCCATGCAACGGCAGCACGGCTGCGAGTGAGGAGGCTGTCATGCGACAGGGAGCGATGTTCGTGGCGGTGGGACTGTTGGGGCTGGGATTGCTGTTGCAGGGGGTGCCGGAGGCCCTGGCCAAGTGCCCCTTGGAATATATGGACGAGGCCCGGACCGAGGAGAGCAAGCTGAAGAAGCTGCTGGCGGCCGTGGTCGACGATCAGGACGGCCTGGCCGAGGTGGAGCTCACCGAGCCCGGCACGGTGACCACCATCGAGCGGTCCGCGCGTGGGCTGACCAAGCCCCGGGCCTGGACGCCCGAGGAGAAGGCCGCCCTGGATGCGGTGCGCATCGATCAGGGCCTGGCGCTGCCCCCGGGGGTCTGGAAATAGCGGGCAGTTGTCGGAGCGAGGAACCTGGCTCCAGGGCGCAAGGGGCGGTTCACTGCCCGCACTTGGCCATGGCCAGGGCGACCTTGGACTTGAGTTCCTGCATGTCCACGCTCTTGACCACGTAGTAGTCCGCGGCGGCGGACTTGAGGTCGTGCTGGAAGCTGTCGTAGGCCGTGGAGAGGATCACCGGAATGGCGGTGTCGTTGGTGCGGATCTGCTGCAGGAGGTCCAGGCCGGAGCGACCGGTGCCGAGGTTGATGTCCAGGATCACCACGTGGGGCTGCTCCCGGTCCATGACCTGGAGGATGTCCTCGAGGCCGTCGGAAGTGGCCACGGTATAGCCTTCGAGTTCGAACTCGCTACGGTAGAGCATCCTGACGTGCTTTTCATCGTCCACAATGAGGAGTTTCTGCGTGCTCATGGCTGCTCCCTGGTCTAGGGGTGCGCGGGAGGAGGGCCGGAACGGTCGTTACTGCCGATTCTGCCCCCGGTGTAGTACAGGGAAGGGGCGATTGCAAGGCGCGGGCAAAAAACGCGTACCCGCACCACTGGCGGCGTGGCAGGCAAGACGACTCAGCCCTGCAGCGGCACCAGCACCCGGATGGTGGAAGGCAGCCGCTTGCTGCGGGCGAAATTTTCCAGTCGCAGCAGACCCATCTCCGTGATTTCCGTGCCCTTGGCCATGATGTGCACCTCGTCCAGGCTCCAGAGGGCATCCACCAGGATCATGCCGGGCTTGAGCTCGCCGATGCCCACTTCCCGGCGCAGGAAGCCGTCCTCCCCGGCGGTGCCGCGTTCGAGCACGTTGAGCACGTCCTCGTCGTACCAGCCCTGGCGGCTGCGCAGGGCGTCGATGGCGTCCTTCTTGTCCAGCCCCAGCTGCATCAGACTGTCGTAATCCAGGCAGATCTTCAGGATGCGCGCCTCGATGGGCAGGTTCGGCGTCTGGTCCAGGCGGTCCTGCTGGTGCAGGATGATCTCCGAGACCTTCTCCAGGCGCGGAATCTGCTGCAGCATGGCGGCGGTGACCGCGGGGTGGGTTTCGTACTGCGCCTGCTCTTCGGGCGTGAGTTCCTTGCCGTTGTAGACCTTGGTGATGATCTCCTGGGGCAGGGTGACGCACCCGAGTTGGCAGAGCATGGCGGCCAGATCCAGAAAGAGCGGGGACTTGAGACTCAGCTGCTGCCCCACGTAGATGGCCAGACGCCGGACGCGCTCGCTCCGGCCGAAGGCCTCGGGGTTGACCATGGCCAGGATGTCCGTGAGCACCTTGATGCTGCCGCGCAGGGTCCCGCGCAGGAGCTCCTTTTCGGCCATCTCCAGGGAATAGAGGCGCACGGCCTCCTTGAGGGTGCGCACGGTCAGGTCGGCGGGGCAGGGCTTGGTGAGGAAGCGGAAGATCTCCCCTTCGTTCACGGCCGCGATGGCGGCGTCCAGGTCGGCATGCCCCGTGAGCATGATGCGCACCGTGGACGGGGCCAGCTCCTTGACCCGACTCAGGAACTGGATGCCGTCCATGCGGGGCATCTTGAGGTCCGAGACCACCACCGGAAAGGGTCCGTCCTGGACGATGCGCCGCAGCCCTTCGCCCGGGCCCAGGGCGGTTTCCACCTGGAAAAACTTGCGCAGGGAGAGTTTGAACGATTCCAGAATATTCTCTTCGTCGTCAACGAACAGGATCTTGGGCTTCATCGGGCCTCCTCCTGGGAGCGCAGATCACCGCAGACTGTTTTCCAGGCCCCCAACTTCTCAAAAAAACCCAGGCGGAGCAATGAGGGGCAGTCCAGGGTGGCAAAATTGTACTCGGGATTGAGCACCACCAGCTCGTGCTCGAAAGCGTCGGCGACATGCACGACCAGGGCCGGATGGAAGTCCGGGGTCTTGAGTCTGCGCAGGGCGTGGTGGCAATACACGCCACAGACCACCTTCTCTGGCAGCCCCCAGGTACCCAGGAGATAGGCGCCGGCATCGGCGTGGGAGACGTCGAAGACCTCGGTTTCAGCCTGGAACATGGCCACGTCCTCCTGACGGACCAGTTCCAGCACCTTGAGGTATTGCTCCGGGAAGTTCTGGGCCAGGATGAGCTTGCCCACGTCGTGCATCAGACCGGCCAGAAAACAGTAGTCCGCAATGCTGGCGTTGTGTCCTTCGCTCAGGGCGATGTTCTTGGCAAAGTAACCCACCCGCAGGCTGTGCTCCCAGAGCAGGCGCACG
>CAZNSV010000244.1:0-5676 GCA_964575775.1 uncultured Desulfovibrionaceae bacterium | reverse complement strand
TTGTGGACTTCGAATATTTCGGACAGGACGACCCGGCAAAAATGACCGCTGACTTTCTCCTGCACCCGGCCATGGGCCTGAACCCCGCGTTGCGACGTCATTTTTTCGACGGCGCCTGCGGGATTTTTTCCGGGGATCAAGGCTTTGCCCGGCGGGTGCGGCTCTTGCTCCCCGCGGTGGGGTTGAAGTGGGTCTGCATCCTGCTCAACGAGTTTCTGCCCACGGGCCTGGCCCGGCGTCGCTTTGCCCAGGGTGACCAGGCCGGAGGCGAGGTCCTGGCCCGGCAGCTGGACAAGGCCCGCCGCATGCTGGCCGCAACCGCGCACTGCAACGAGGAGTAGCCCCCCATGATGGTTGATCCCGGGCTGGAGCCCGACGCGCCCCTGCATGTGGAGGACGCCCGTTCGCGGGCCCTGCGTCGCGTGATCCTGGAGACCCTCTGCTGCGCGGGGCGTGGGCATCTGGCCTCGGCCCTGTCCCTGGTGGAGATTCTGCGCGTGCTCTACGACCACGTCCTGCGCCATGATCCTGCGCGCCCCCAGTGGCCCGAGCGTGACCGCTGCATCCTTTCCAAGGGGCACGGCTGTCTGGCCCTGTACGCGCTCCTGGCGGACAAGGGCTATTTTCCGGCCGAGGAACTGGGCCGCTTCTGCGGCGGCGAGGGCCTCCTCGGGGGGCATCCCGAGCGCGGCAAGGTGCCGGGCGTGGAGGCCAGCACGGGCAGCCTGGGGCACGGCCCCGCCATCGGGGTGGGGCTGGCGCTCAGCGCCCGGATGCAGGGGCGCGATTCCCGGGTCTTCGTCATCACCGGGGACGGCGAGCTCAACGAAGGCGCGGTCTGGGAGTCGGCCCTCAGCGCCGCCAAGCACGGCCTGGACAACCTGACCCTGCTGGTGGACTACAACAAGCAGCAATCCTACGGGGCGGTGGCCGAGGTGGCGCCCCTGGAACCGCTGGCGGACAAGTGGCGGGCCTTCGGCTTTGCCTGCGCCGAGGTGGACGGGCATGACCCGGAGGCCCTGCGGGCGCTGTTGACCTCCCTGCCTCTGCAGCGGGGCAAGCCTTCCGCGGTGATCTGCCATACCGTGAAGGGCAAGGGCTTCCCCAGCATCGAGGGGGATCTGGGCTGGCACCACAAGAGCAAGGTGACGCCGGAGAGCGTGGCGCCCCTGTTCAAACACCTGGATGCATGCTGATGCGCGCCACCTGTCTGCAAGAGATTCATCAATTGGCCCGGCGCGACGCGCGGGTGGTGTTCGTGGGCTCGGACCTGGGCACCGGCACCCTGGACGCCATGCGCAAGGAATTTCCCGAGCGGTTTTTCATGGAGGGCATCAGCGAGCAGCACCTTCTGGGGCTGGCCGCGGGCCTGGCCATGGACGGCTGGATCGTCTACGTCAACACCATCGCCTCGTTCCTGGTCCGGCGGGCCCTGGATCAGCTGATCATCGACTGCTGCCTCCAGAACCTGCCGGTGCGGCTGGTGGGCAACGGCGGGGGGCTGGTCTACGCGCCCCTGGGCCCTACCCATGAAATCACCGAGGACCTGGCGGTGCTGCGGGCCGTGCCCAATCTGGGCATCCTGGCCCCGGCGGATGCCGAGGAGATGCGCCGCCTCATGTCCCAGACCCTGGATTGGCCGGGCCCCCTCTACATCCGGCTGGCCAAGGGCTACGATCCCATCGTGAGCAGCCCGGAGCTGCCCGCGCGCATCGGTCAGGGCGTACCCCTGGCGCGGGGGCGGGACGCGTTGCTGGTCACCACGGGCATCACCCTGGGCCTGGCCCGGGCCGCGCGCGAGATGCTGGCCGCCGAGGGCCTGGACGCGGGCATCCTGCATCTGCACACCGTGAAGCCCCTGGACGCCCCATTGCTGCTGGACATGGCCGCCCCCGTGCGGGCCGTGCTCACGGTGGAGGAACATTCCATCCTGGGTGGCTTGGGGGGCGCCGTGGCCGAGCTCTTGGCCGAGTGGGAAGGGTTCGCGGGTAAGCGGTTTAGGCGGCTGGGCCTGCCCGACGCCTTTCCCGACCGCTACGGCTCCCAGGCCTCGCTCCTGGAGCGCCATGGGCTGACTCCCGCACACCTGGCCGCCGCGACGCGAGAGCTGTGCCGCTAACAGAGGAAGGAACACCCATGGGGCGCTTGCTGGAAATCTTCACCCCGCTGCACACGCGCAGCAGCCGCGACTACCTGGCCCGCATGCTCGACGACAAGGTGGCGTGCATGGTCAAGGCCAAGGAGTACGAGTTCGACTACTGGGACGGGGACCGGCGGTACGGCTACGGCGGCTACCGCTACGACGGACGCTGGGAGCCCGTGGCCCGGCGGCTCGTGGAGCTCTACGGCCTGGACAACGACTCCGCCATCCTGGACGTGGGCTGCGGCAAGGCCCACCTGCTCTTTGAGCTGCAGCGTCTCCTGCCGGGGGCGCGGGTGGCTGGTCTGGACATCTCCCGCCACGGCCTGGCCGACGCGCCCGAGCCCGTGCGCCCCTACCTCTTCCAGTACCGGGCCCAGGACGTGCTGCCCTTTGGCGATGGGAGCTTCGACCTGGTGCTGTCCCTGGGTTGCCTGCACAACCTGCGGCTCTTCGAGCTCAAGACCGCGCTCACGGAGATCGAACGGGTGGGGCGCCAGAAGTTCGTGATGACCGAGAGCTATCGCAACGAGCAGGAGCTGTTCAACCTGCAGTGCTGGGCCCTGACCTGCGAAAGCTTCCTGGACCCGGCGGAGTGGATCTGGTTCTTCGGCCAGTGCGGCTACACCGGGGACTACGAATTCATCTTTTTCACCTGAACCAGGGGCGCGGCATGTCCATCTATACCCAGCTCAAGGTGCTGCACTTTCGCGACAAGGTGCTCTCCCTGCCCCGCGAGAACCCCGAGGTGCTGCCCCCCTTGCACATCAGGGTCAAGCCCACCAACGTCTGCAACCACGCCTGCCGCTATTGCGCCTACCGGGCCCAGGACCTGCAGTTGGGCAAGGACATGCGCACCAGCGACGTGCTGCCCCGGGAAAAGATGCTGGAGCTGGCCGACGACTGCGTCGCCCTGGGCGTCAAGGCCGTGACCTTCAGCGGGGGCGGCGAGCCCTTCTGCTACCCCCACCTGGCCGAGGCCGCACTCCGGCTGGTGCAAGGGGGCGTGGCCATCGCGTCCCTGACCAACGGGGGGCGCTTGCGCGGCGAGGCCGCCGAGGTCTTCGCCGCCCACGGCACCTGGCTGCGGGTCTCCATGGACGGCTGGGACGCGGCCAGCTATGCCCGCTACCGCAACGTCTCGGAGCGGGAGTTCGGCCGGGTGCTGGAGAACATGGCGGCCTTCAAGGCCTTGGGCGGGCCCTGTCGGCTCGGGGTCAGCTACATCGTGGACCGGGAGAACGCGCCCCACGTGCTGGCAATGGTCCGGCGGCTCAAGGACGTGGGCGTGGATTCGGTGAAGATTTCCCCCTGCGTGGTGGCCAACGAGGGCGAGAAGAACAACGCCTACCACCAGCCGGTGTTCGAGACCGTGAAGGAGCAGGCCCAGCGGGCCGTGGCCGAGCTGGCGGACGCGGGCTTCGAGGTCTTCGATTCCTACCATCTGCTGGAGGCGAAGTTCGCCAAGGGCTACCACTGGTGCCCCTATCTGCAGATCCTGCCCGTGGTGGGCGCGGACCAGAACGTCTACTCCTGCCAGGACAAGGCCTACAACCTGGACAGCGGTCTGCTGGGTTCCATCCGGGAGCGCTCCTTCCGGGAGTTCTGGCTGGACGGCAAGGACAAGTTTTTCGGCATCGACCCGGCCCGGGACTGCAACCACCACTGCGTGGCCAACAACAAGAACCGTCTGGTGCTGGAATATCTGGACGCGGACCCCAGGCACCTGGGCTTTGTATAAGGAGAGGGGCATGGTCGGACAGGACGTGCTGGTGGTGGGCGCCTCGAGCTTTGTGGGGCGGCGGCTCATGGCGCGGCTGGGCCCCCGGGCCCTGGGTACCTATGCCAGCTGCCCGGCTCCGGGACTGGTGCATTTCGACGCCACCGGTTCGAGGCTGGAAGCGTTGCTGGCCGGACGGGACTTCAGCCATGCCGTTCTGCTCCTGGGCGACACCAGGCCCGACAGCTGTTTCGCGGACTGCCGCCGCTCCCAGGCGGTGAACGTGGACGGCCTGCGCAGGGTGGTGGACGCCCTGCTGGCGGCCGGGGTGACGCCGGTGTTCACCTCCAGCGAGTTCGTGTTCGACGGGGAGCGCGGTGGCTACCGGGAGACGGACCCGGCCGAGCCCATCCTGCTCTACGGGCGGCAGAAGCTCGAAGTGGAGCGGTATCTGCAGGCCCACGCGCCCCATGCGCCCATCTTTCGCCTGGCCAAGATCTACGGCACCACGCCCGGGGACGGCACCCTGTTCAGCGCCTGGCTGCAGGCCCTGCAGGACGGGAAAAGGTCCTTCACCGTGGCCGCGGATCAGCGCTTTTCGCCGGTCTGCCTGGACGACGTGGTGGAAATCCTCGTGCGGGCCGTGGAGAGCGGCGCACAGGGGCTCTACCACCTGGCGGGCCCCCAGGCCATGAGCCGCCTGGAGCTCTTCGAACTGCTGCTGGGGCTGCTGCCCGACGCGCTGCGCGAGGGCGTGGCGGTGGTGCCCTGCAGCATTCGCGATTTTCCCCTGGCCGAGCCCCGCCCCTTGGATGTGTCCCTGCGGGTGGACAAGCTCGTGGCGGACTTCGGCTGCCACCTGGTCACGCCCGAGGAGGGCTGCCGGGCCCTGCTGGCCGCTGCCGGGCAGGTGCGGCCATGACCGGGCGCCTGCTGGACCTGCTGGACCCAAGCCAGGTACGCCGCGACGCCGGGGGGCGCTCGGTGGGGCTCTTCTGCCGGGAGCTGCCCGCTGCCGTGTCCCACGCCACCGTGGCCCAGTTGCAGCGGCTCTGCCAGGAGAGCGGCAAGAACATCCGGCTCTGCCTGCACGACTCCCCGGAGGCCGACTTCCACACCATGATCATCTGCGAGCGGCGCGGCGGCTACTATCCCCCGCACAGCCACCTCCAGAAGGGGGAATGCTTTCAGATCCTGGACGGCGCCATGGGCGTGTTCCAGTTCGGGCCGGAGGGCGAGCTGCTGGACGCCTGCCGCCTGACTCCGGACGGGGTGTTCATGTACCGGGTGGCCGTGGGCGGTGTGCACGCGGTGCTGCCCCTCACGGAGATGGTGACCTATCACGAATCCAAGCCCGGTCCGTTTCTGGGCGCGGCGGACAGCATCGCCCCTCCCTGGGCGCCGGATCCTGCGGATGTGGAGCAAACCGCGGCCTTCACGGCCCGGCTGTTGGCCCGGCTGGAGGCCGGATGTTGATGGCCCGGCCGCTCGCGGGAGCGGCCCGGTTGGCGTTGGCCTGTTGTTCTGAACCCAAGGAGGGACCATGCGCGTCTGTCTGCTGAATTCCGTGCCCCTGGAAAAATACGACCGCTCCCATGTCTTTCCCTATGGGTTCTCCAGCCTCAATTCCTGGCTGGAGCTGCGCTGCGGCTTCGCGGTGGACATGATTTTTCCGGAACTGGAGCGCCTGGACGATGCCGCGCTGTTCCAGCGGCTGCGGGCCGCGCGCTACGACGTGGTGGGGATCGGCGGGTTCTGGGACTGGCTGCCCAATGCCCTGCGCCTGTCGGAGCTGGTGAAGGAGGCCTTGCCCGAG
>CAZNSV010000243.1:2613-5681 GCA_964575775.1 uncultured Desulfovibrionaceae bacterium | reverse complement strand
CCATGTTCGGCGAGTACGTACACGGACACGGGCACCATCCCGGCGAAGACTATCTGACCACCTTCAACCCCGGCGTGCACCGCATGCTGGAGCGGTTGGGGACCTATCCCCAGGTCTTCTATCTCAGCCGCCGCGAATGGGTGCTCAGACAACTCGACAACTATCTGCCTGACGAAAAAGTCTAGGGGGAAAATGCCATGATCGACAAAGCACTTTTTCCCGAGGGTCTGCCCCGGTGTAGCTTCTGGAAGTTCCTGGCCTGGCTGGGCTTCATCGGCATCTTCCTGGGCTGGGGCACTTACGCCATCATCTGGATTCTCGGGTTCGGCCTGGGCATCACCGCTCTGGACGACTACTTCGGGTTCGGCCTCTGGATCACCTTCGACCTGGCGGTCATCGCCCTGGGCGCCGGCGCCTTCTTCACCGGCCTCCTGCGCTACATCCTGAACATCGATCCGCTCAAGAACATCATCAACCTGACGGTGATCGTGGGCTTCATCTGCTACTCCGGCGCCATGATCATCCTGGGCCTCGACGTGGGGCAGCCCCTCCGCTCCTGGTTCGGCTTCTGGCACCCCAACGTCCACTCCATGCTCGTCGAAGTGATGTTCTGCATCACCTGTTACCTGGGCGTGCTGACCATCGAGTACGTGCCGCTGATCCTCGAAAACCGTCAGCTGAACAAGAACAAGCTGTTGCACGCCATTGCCCACAACTTCCACGTGGCCATGCCGCTCTTCGCCGGTATGGGTGCCTTCTTGTCCTTCTTCCACCAGGGGTCCCTGGGCGGCATGTACGGTGTCCTCTTCGCCCGTCCGTTCGCCTTCCGCGAGGGCTTCTTCATCTGGCCCTGGACCTTCTTCCTCTTCGTGCTCTCCGCCGTGGGCTCCGGTCCGGTCTTCACCGTGCTGATCTGCAAGCTCATGGAAATGCTCACCGGCCGCAAACTGGTGGACTACAAGACCAAGGCCCTCATGGGCAAGATCGCCGGCACCATGCTGAGCATCTACATGGTCTTCAAGATCCTGGACACCTGGGCCTGGGCCAACGGCTACCTGCCCAGCGTGGGCCTGACTTTCGACCAGATGTTCAACAACGTTTACGGCACCTGGTTGCTCTGGGCCGAAATCGGCCTCTGCGGCGTGGTCCCCGCCGTCATGCTCATGACGCCCTCCATCCGCAACAACCCGGCCATGCTTTACACCGCCGGCATCCTGGCCTGCACGGGCGTGACCATCAACCGCTTCGTCTTCACCGTGCAGACTCTGGCCGCGCCGGTCATGCCCTTCGACAAGTGGCAGAGTTACAACCCCAACTGGGCCGAATGGGCTCCCACCCTGCTGGTCATCGCCTACGGCTTCCTGATCCTCTCCCTGTCCTACCGCTACCTGCCCGTCTTCCCGCAGGAGAAGGACCTCAACGAGGCCAAGGCCTAGTCACCCGCAGCACAGCTACACCACGAGGGGGCCGCAAGGCCCCCTTTTTCGTTGGCCACGCACAGACGCCACAGCTCCAGCCCCCATGGTCGCAGCACCCTGGGGGCCGGACCATTGAACCTGGCGAGATGCTCTTGTACGTTTTCCTGAAACTATTGGGAATTGTTTCTGAAGGCACCATGTTCAACGGCGAAAACGCGCTGTTGCGTCGCGTTCGCCGGGCTCGCGGTCACGGTTCGGGATGTTCGGGCAGGTCAGTGCTCTGGCGCCTGGCCAAAGACGGGGGCGGGCGATGGTCCGGCCCCCAGGTCGCGCCCCTTACGGGGGCGGGGAACTCAGGGCTGCCGGGCGACGGCCTCCGCCAGTCCGGCCGCAATGGCCGCGGCCACCCGGTCTTCGGGCAGTGAGGCATCCACACGACAAATACGGTGGGGATACTGTCTGGCCAATTCCAGGTAGCCGTTGCGCACCCGGGTGTGAAAGGCCAGGCTTTCGGCTTCGAACCGCCCCTCTCGCTGTGCCTTGCCCTCCTGGGCATTGCGGGCCTGGGCCCGCCGGAGCCCCTGCTCCGGCTCCAGATCCAGCAGAAAAGTCAGCTGGGGCCAGATGCCGTCCACGGCCAGGGCATTGAGGGTCTCCAGTTGGGCCGGGTCCAGCCCGCGGCCATAGCCCTGATAGGCCAGAGTGGAATCCGCAAAGCGGTCGCAGAGCACCACCTTGCCCGCGGCCAGGGCGGGGCGGATCACCTGGATCACATGCTGGGCGCGGTCCGCCAGCATCAGGAACAGTTCCGCCTGGCTGGTCAGGTCCTTGTTGGCCGTATCCAGCAGAATGCGCCGCAGGCTCATGCCGAGCACACTGCCCCCGGGCTCGAAGGTCCGCAGCACCTCGTGCCCCTGCCCCCGCAGCAAGGCCTCCAGCCGCGAGATCTGCGTGCTCTTGCCGGACCCTTCTATGCCTTCGAAAGTAATGAACATTGCACTTCCCTTTTCCCGTCGGCCCGGGGGGCTGTCCGTTTGCCCGGCGTGGGCTTGGCCTTGTAGAGGTAGCGGTCCAGGGAGCGTTGGAAGGGCGACCAGCGCCCCCCTTCTTCCCCTGCCTCGTCCTCGCCCGCCGGAGCGGCAAAGATGCCCGCGAACTGGTTCATCTTGGCGTCCATGTTGTCGGCATAATGCAGGGCCAGGGCTTCGGCCGTCTTGGGACGTTTGGGCGAACCCCACTGATACTCCCCGTGGTGGCTCAGGATCAAGTGCTTGAAGTGCAGGACCAGCTCGGGCTCCAGCTTGGCCTTGCGCAGCCAGGGATCCAGGATTTCCAGGCCGATCTGGATGTGCCCCAGCAGGCGCCCCTCGTCGGTGTAGTCCGCGGCCAGCCCGCCGCCGATTTCCCAGGCCTTGCCCAGGTCGTGAAACACCGCGGCGCTGAGCAGCACTTCCTTGTCCAGCTGCGGGTACAGGGCGCAGAAGCTCCGGCAGAGGCGCAGCACGCCCAGGGTGTGCTCCAGCAGCCCACCGACATAGGCGTGGTGCAGGGTCTTGCCGCCCACGGCCCGCAGCAGGCGGTTGCGGATTTCTTCCTGGCGCAGGACCTTGAACACGAAGCCCTTCCAGCCCGGGGACTCCAGTTCCTCGC
>CAZNSV010000243.1:0-2603 GCA_964575775.1 uncultured Desulfovibrionaceae bacterium | reverse complement strand
CGAGGATGTCGACCTCGATGCCCTTGAGCAGGACGATGCCGCGCAGGCGTTCGTTGAGCCGGTCGATCGCCTCGATCTGGGCCAGCAGTTCCTGAGGCGGGATTTCGCTGCCCGGTATCAGGAGGCTCAGATCCACGGGCGTGGGCGCCGAGCAGGCCAGTTCCAGCTCGATGGTCTGCAGCTGGTCCACGTTGAGCTGCAGCTGCTCGCGATAGCTCTGGGCCTGCCCCTCCACATAGACCAGGGTGCCCCCGCTCAGTCCGTCGTAGGCCTGACTCTGCGGGCTCCAGATGCGGGCCTCGATGCGGCCGCTCTTGTCCTGCAGTTGCAGGGACCAGAAGGGGCCGTTGCGGGCCTGCCCCTGCTTGGCTTCGGCCAGCACGAAAAGGTCCGCCACGGCGGAGCCGGGCTGCAGGTCCCGAATGAGTTGTCGTTTCTCCGGTATCATGGCAGCTGGGTGTCCTTGCTAAAGCCTTTTGCTTTGCGTATTGGTGCAGGGCGACCACGGCCCGAATGCGGCTCCGGGAGGCAACACCCTGCCCCGTGGCAGGGGGCTTTGTCAAATCCACCGGGCACCAGTTGCAACTCCTGAAACCGAGGACCGTTCATGAACATCCTGCTGACCAACGACGACGGCATCCAGGCCCTGGGGCTGCGGGCCCTCTACCACGCCCTGCTCGAGGCGGGGCACGACGTGCGCGTGGTGGCGCCCGTGACCGAACAATCCGCGGTGGGGCACGCCGTGACCCTGGCCATGCCCCTGCGCGTCAAGGAGTTCCGTGAGAACAACTTTCAGGGGCAGGGGGTCTACGGCACGCCGGTGGACTGCGTGAAGCTGGCCGTGAGCACCCTGCTCACCGAGCGCCCCCAGCTGGTGGTCTCGGGCATCAACGCCGGGGCCAACGTGGGGGTGGACATCCTCTATTCCGGCACCGTGTCCGCGGCAACCGAAGGCGCGCTGCTGGGCTGTCCGGCCCTGGCCGTGTCCTACGACAGCTTCAACCCCCAGCCGCAACTCGCGGAACAGGCCGCCTACGCCGCCCTGCTCATCGAACGCATCCCCTGGTCCGAGGTGCCGCCCCAGTGCGTGCTGAATCTCAACTTCCCGGACCGGGGCATGGACAAGACCAAGCCGTTGGTCCTCTGCCGCCATACCCGGGCCATGTATCACGACTGGTACGACCATCGTCTGGATCCCCGCGGCCGCCCCTATTATTGGCTCGACGGCATCATCCCGGCGGAGAAGCTCAGCCCGGACACGGACCGGGCCCTGCTCACGGAGGGGCACATCACCCTGACCCCCCTGCGCTTCGACTTCACGGACCGCCAAACCCTGAACACCCTCCAGGATGCCCTTGGCTAACGCACGCAAAGGGAGCGGCCGCCCTCCCCGCTTGATCCTCAACCTGCTGCTGGTCCTGGTCGGGATCCTGGTGGGCTACCTGCTGCTGGAGCTGGTCTTCTTCAAGCCCCTGCTGCCCCGACTGCCCAAGAGCAGCTTTCTGCACATGACCCGCGAGCTGCAGGTTCTGGGGCAGAGTTCCTTCCCGGGCCTGCTGCCCCGCCCGGGCTATATCGCCCTGGCCGGGGATTCTCATGCCCAGGGCAAGGGCGACTGGTTCATCGACCAGGGCTACAACCGCACCTCCCGTTTCCACAGCGCTCATCTGCTGGAGGAGCTCACGGGGCGCGACGTGCTCAGTTTCGGACGCAGCGGTGCGGGCAGCGCCGACGGGTTCTTCCTCGAACCGCTGCAGACCCGCGCCATGCTGGAACGGCTGGACCTGCCCCTGCCCGAGGCCTCGGTGCTGTTGGCCTACTTTTACGAGGGCAACGACATCGAGAACAACCTCAGTTTCCTGTACCGCTATCTGCTGCCCCCGAACGCCACCTCCGTGGACCTGGCGGCCCTGCGCGAGCCCGGCGGCATGGAACAGGCCCTCTCGGCCCTGGGGGACGAACTCGCCACGGGGCACCCCCGCCAGTGGAACGACGTGCCCCTCTGCGGCAACCTGCTCCTGCGGCTGCTGCGCAACACCCTGCGCAACACCTTCACCCGCAAGTACATCGACGTGGAGCCCATCCAGCCCGCCGGGATGGTCAACAAGGCGCTCATCGACGGCAGGACGGTGGATCTGCCGGACCTGCTGCAGTCTCCCCCTTTGTACATGTCCCGCCAGCAACTGGAGGACGGGGTGCGGGTCATGGCCGCCAGCCTGGACTTGGTCCGCCAGGCCCTGGCGCCCACGCCGGTGGTGCTGGTCTACATTCCCGCCACCCTGACCTGCTACACCCCGGCCGGGGGCGAGGTACTGACCTACTACGGCGGGGAGCGACTCTTCCGCCCCGAAACCCTGACCCAGGGCAGCGACACCCTCTACGACCTGGTGTCCACGGCTGCCGCCGGGCTGGGCATCCCCAGCATCGACACCCGCCCGGCCCTGCGCGAGGCGGCTCGGCAGGCACCCATCCACGGTCCGCGCGACTGGGACCACTTCAACAAGCTCGGCTACTAGGTCCTGACCAACAGCATCGTGGCTGGGTTGCCGCCGGAACTGCGCGTCGCGGCCTGAACCCGCGTCGTATCGCCCCCCTCCGTTCCA
>CAZNSV010000242.1:0-5697 GCA_964575775.1 uncultured Desulfovibrionaceae bacterium | reverse complement strand
GTTGGCGGACGGACGTGAAGTGCCTGCTGGATATAAAGGTGTAGGTGCTTCGGGGGCGCACCGCGCTAGTCCCACTTCCTTTTGTCCTCGATGGGGCGGATCTGCGGCGGCAGAATGCCCGGCTCCAGGACCTTCAGGGTGGGGCGCAGCTTGATCTTCTCGCGGAAGGTGTGCAGCAGCTCGTCCTCGCGCTTGAAGTTGCCGGCCTCGATGTAGAGCACCATCTCGTCGATGCCCCCGGGGTTGGTGACCTCGATCTGCCAGCGCTTGACCTCCTCGAAGCGGGCCATGACCTGCTCCACTTGGTGGGGGTAGACGAACATGCCCTTGATGCGGGCGGTGGTGTCCACGCGGCCCACGATGGTGCCGAGGCGGGGGCTGGTGCGGCCGCAGGCGCAGGGCTCGCGGTCGATGTAGGAGAGGTCGCCGGTGGCCAGGCGGATCAGGGGGTAGGTCTTGTTGAAGGCCGTGACCACGATCTCGCCCACTTCGCCGTCCTTGAGGGGGATGCCGGTGTCGGGGTGGCAGATTTCCACAAAGGCGCGGTTGGCCACGTGCAGACCGTTCTTGTGGAAGCATTCGTAGCCGATGCAACCCACGTCCGCGGTGCCGTAGCCCTGGCGCATGATGAGGTCGAACTTCTTCTCCAGGGTGTTGCGCATCTTCTCGGAAAACTTCTCGCCCGTGACAAAGGCCACTTCCACGTAGAGGTCCCGGCGCAGGTTGAGCCCGGATTCCTCGGCCTTCTGGGCCAGGTGCATGAGGTAGCTGGGGGTGCCCACGTAGCCGGTGACACGCAGCTTCTGCATGATCTCCAGCTGGGTGGAGGTGTTGCCGGGCCCCACGGGCACCACGGCGCAGCCCAGGTTGCGCAGGGGCTCCTCGAACATCAGCCCGGCCGGGGTCAGGTGATAGTTGAAGGTGATCTGGGCCAGGTCGCCGGAGCGGAACCCCGCGGCGTAGAAGCCCTCGGTCCAGCCCCAGTAGTCGTCGTTGCGGTCCTCGGGGTCGAAGATGGGGCCCGGGGAGAGGAAAATGCGCTTGAGCTCGCCGAGGTCCTTGGTCAAGAGCCCGCCCAGGCGTGGCCCGATGGACTGCAGGAAGATGAGCTCTTTTTTCTTGAGGATGGGGATGTGCTTGAGGTCGTTGAGCAGCTTGAACTTCTCCACCGAGAACTGGGCGCGGTCGAAGCGCTTTTTCACGTCCTCGGAGTAGCGGTAGGCATAGTGCAACAGCTCCTTGAGCTGGATGAGGTAGAATTGCCGCCGTTCGCTTTCGTCCAGCACTTCCCTGCGGCTGTAAATGCCCTCGGTGCGGTCTTTTCGGGTCATGGCCATACTCCGTCACAGTGGTATTTCAGACAATCCGATATTATAAACCCTGCCCGGGCGGCATGCAAGTCTTTTCGCAAAAAGAGAATGGCTGCGGGCTGTTGCGTGAACAGTCCGCAGGACGGGTGCACGACAATGGGGTGGGGCGCCTACCAGCGCTTGTGGAAAAGGTCTTGTTCCACCAGGGTTTTCTGGTCCACGGGGCGCGAAAAGTAATAACCCTGGGCGTATTCGCAGCCCAGGTTCCGGACGGTCTCCACCTGCTGGGCGGTTTCCACGCCCTCGGCAATGACCTGCAACCCCAGGTTGTGGGCCAGGGCCACGATGGTGCGCACGATCTCCACGTTCTCGCCCGCACTGCCCATGGTGCTCACGAAGCTGCGGTCGATCTTGAGCGTGTCCACGGGGAAGCGGTGCAGGTAGGACAGGGAGGAGTAGCCCGTGCCGAAGTCGTCGATGGAGATGTGCACCTCGAGTTCCTTGAGGCGGCGGAGCATGGCCGTGGCCGCGGCCGCGTCCTCCATGATGGCGCTTTCGGTGATCTCCAGCTTCAGGCAGCGGGGGTCGAAGCCCGTCTCGTCCAGGACCTGGCGCACGTGCTCGTAGATGTCCTCGTGGGCGAACTGCTTGCCCGAGAGGTTCACGCTGAGCAGCAGGCAGCGCGGGAGCTTCTGCTCGCGGTAGAGGCGCTGCATGGTGGCGCAGGCCTCGCGCAGCACCCACTGGCCGATGGGGATGATCAGGCCGGACTCCTCGGCCTCGGGGATGAATTCCCCCGGGCTGACCATGCCCCTTGTGGGGTGGAGCCAGCGCACCAGGGCCTCGAACCCGTAGACCGTGCCGGAGTTGAGGTCCACGAAGGGCTGGTAGTGCAGCAGGTATTCGTTGCGCTCCAGGGCCTGGCGCATGTCCGTGACCAGGGAGAGCAGGCTCTTGGCCTTGAGGTGCATGTCCGTGTCGAAGACTTCGTAGCGAGCCTTGCCGCGCTGCTTGGCGCGGTGCAGGGCCGTGTCCGCGTCGCGCAGGACCTCTTCGCCCCGCTGGTAGGCAAAGGTGGACAGGGCGATGCCGATACTGGAGGTGCTCACCAGTTCGTTGCCCTCGAGCGTGAAGGGCTGACGCACCACGGACAGGATGTGCAGGGCCAGGTCCGTGATCTCGCTTTCGTCCCGGAACCCTTCCCGCAACAGGGCGAATTCGTCGCCCCCCAACCGTACCAGTAAATCCTGGGGGCGTTTGAGCCCGTGCAAACGTTCGGCCAGCTCGATGATCAGCTGGTCGCCGATGTCGTGCCCCAGGCTTTCGTTCACCAGGTTGAAGCGGTCCAGGTCCATGAGCAGCACGGCAAAGGTGTAGTCCGGCTCACGGGTCGCTCGCTCCACGGCCTGGGCCAGGCGGTCCAGGAGCACGGTGCGGTTGGGCAGGCCGGTGAGGGAGTCGTGAAAGGCGTGGTGCAGCACCTGCTCTTCGGCGCGCTTGCGGTCCGTGATGTCCGAGAGGGAGAGCACCCGGCTTGCGGCGCCGGGGATGCGGCTCTGGATGCAGGTGACGAAGCGTTGGCTGCCGTTGTGCCCATTGATGCGCAGCTCCCGGGTGCCACGGTTCTCGCTCTGGTCGTCTCCGAGCTGCCGCTCCATGGCGGGGCGGTCTTCGGGGTGGACAAAGTCCAGGATGCCGTGCCGGTCCTCCAGCTCCGCCTTGCTCAGCCCCACCAGGGCCTCGAAGCCGGAGTTGGCCAGCTCGATGCGGCCGTCGCTCCGGATGATGACCATGGCCGTGCCGGTGTTCTCGAAGATGGCCCGGTACTGCTCCTCGGACTCCATGAGTCGGGTCTGGGCCTGTTTGTAGAGGATGATGCGCGCCAGGGTGTTGGAGACGGCGCTGAGGAAAGCGCGCTCCTTGCTGTCCGGGCTGTGCCCCTGCTTGAGGTAGACGTGCATCACCCCGAGCAGGCGCTGGTCGTAGCGGATGGGCAGGCAGAAGTGGGCCGTGCGGTCGGTGGGGGCCACCAGCCTGGGCTCCACGACCGCCTCGCTTTCGTCTCCGGTCGCCTCGGGCAGCAGCACCGCTTCGTCCAGATGGCAGTCCTGCAGCAGCTCGGGCGCATCCCCCTGGCACTGGTCGAGCAGTTCCTGGGGCAGATTGCGGTGGGCCGCCAGGCGCATGGCCCCGGGCGTGCCGGTGGCGAGGAAGATGCAACCCTGGGGCAGAAAGGAAAAGGACCGCACCGCGAGGATGCGCTCCAGGGTGTGGGAGAGCAGCTCGTCCAGGTCCATGGTGTCCAGGGAGAAGCGCAGCAGACTGGCGATGACGGTCTGGATCTCGAAATCCCGCTGGATTTCGCGCTGCGCCTCGCTGAGTTCGCTGGTGCGCAGGCGCACCATGTCCTCGAGATTTTCCGCGTAGCTGCGGATCTGCTGCTCCTGGCTCTTGAGGGTCAGATGGGTGCGCACCCGGGCCAGGAGTTCGCGGGAGTCGAAGGGCTTGGAAATGTAGTCCACGCCCCCCACTTCCAGGCCCTTGGTCTTGACCTCGGAATCGCTGAGCGCGGAGAGAAAGATCACCGGGATGTCGCGGGTGGCGGCGTCGGCCTTGAGCCTGCGGCAGGTTTCCAGACCGTCCATGCCGGGCATCATGATGTCCAGCAGGATGAGGTCCGGCAGGGTGGCGGCGGCCTTGTCCAGGGCGGCCTGCCCCCCGGAGGCCTCGAGCACGTCGTAGCCCCCCCGCTTGAGGTGGGCCCCGAGCAGCTTCAGGTTCACGGGCTCATCATCGACGATGAGTATATGTTGCCGGATATCTTGCTCGCTTGTCTTCATACGCTCGCTGACCAGGGCTGCTGCACCATCCGGAAGTCCGGGCGCAAGTAAATGGATTCCGTTCAACGGGGCGCTACGTCACCGCGCCCCTGGCCAAGGTGTATGCGCAGTTTTGACGCACGGCGTCAAGGGCATGATCCACCCCCCACCGGGTCCGGGCCTTGCCTCCCGGGTTGCGGGCTGGGGTCCGGCGCAGCGGGGCTGCCTCATGGATCCTAGCAGATTCGGGGCGCGATGCAACGCTGGGGGCGCGGAATAATAACACAACATGACGGATTGCCCAGCAAGGGAAAATGAATATCCTTTGGCCGCAGGCCGGAGCCGTCCGCAAGCGCAGGCCAGGGCAGGAGCGTTGTCACGCCCTGGCGCAGTGTCTCAGGGCTGGCGGGACACCGTGAGCCGCACCCGGTCCTCTGCCGCGTCCAGCACGCAGTGCAGGCCCGGTGCCTCCAACAGGGAGCCGGGTTCCGCGTCGGGTCCCTGGCGGCCGTAAATACCGGGGTAGAAGCGCCTCTGCTGTAATTGCAGCACCGCCGCTGCCAGGTCCAGGGCCTGCCCGGCGGGAGTTGCGCCCCACAGAGGGGCGTAGCAGGCCTGCAGGTCTGTGCCCTGCGCCTTCGGGGGCGCGTTCCAACCGGCGTTGCGGATCAGCGGCCAAGGGAGGGGGGCGTCCCCCAACGCCGCAGGGGGCAGGGTCAGCAGCTCCGTAAGGGCGACGGGGCAGCGCGCGGTGTCGGGCGGGGGTGCGAGGCCGAGCAGGAAAAAGGCGCCACCCTCCCCCGGCAGGGGCGCGCCCTCGGGCGCCAGGTGGGAGTGGCACCAGGCCTGCACGCTACAGAGCTCGTCCACCGCCCCCACCAGGACCAGATGCACCCGCCCCTCCAGCAGCCAGGCGCGGGCCGTGTTCAGGGCCGTCGACACGGACAGGTCGAAGTTGCTCACGGCGCAGGCCGGACCCTGGGCGCCCAGCTGGATTGCCAGGTGCGCGAGGGGGGCGTTGTGCACGGTCTGGGAGAAGAGCATGGGCGAGGCCAGGGCGTCGCCGTGTTCCAGTGCGGTTTCGAGAAAGGCGAAGGTGGTGGCCACGGGGCCGAACCCGGTGCCCAGGACGAGCCCCACCTCCGGGGGCAGGCCGTCCAGGGGGTGTCCGGCGTCTGCCAGGGCCGTGAGCGCCCCCAACAGGGTCAGGCGGGAAAGCCGGTCCAGACGGCGCAGGTTCCGGCGGGGCACATAGCGCTCCAGGGCGCCGAGGTCCGCTGCCAGACCGAGGGGGGGCGCAGTGGCGACGGCGGGGCCGGGTTCAGCCCCTCCAATGGGGGTGGGGGCGGGCCACTGGCCGCGCAGGGCCTGGAGCAGGGCGTCGCGCCCCTGGCCAAAGGGCCCCACCACGCCCAGGCCATGGATGAAAAGGGGAGCGTCGGCGGCAGAAAAAGGGGCGCAGTTGGGCATGAGCGCATCATGCCCGGCCCGAGGCGGAACGGCAAGGGGCGCGGCGCATGCTCTAAAGCGGGAGCTCGGGCAGCAGCACCCTGAAGGTGCTGCCCTGG
>CAZNSV010000241.1:0-5775 GCA_964575775.1 uncultured Desulfovibrionaceae bacterium | reverse complement strand
GCCCTGCTTGGCCTGCACCGCGGCCAGGTGCACGAAGCTCAGGGCCAGGCTCTCCTTGGGCAGCTTGGCCGCGTCCGAGAGCTTCTGCAGCCAGCCCGGAATACCCGTGGTCTCGCAGCGGAAATGACACCAGGAGTTCACCTGGCGCTCCAGCATGGGGCACTGCTCCTGGTGCGTGCAAGGCGAAAGGGCCATGTAGCCGAAGGGCAGGCAGGCCTGGCGGAACAGGGAGGTGAGCTTACCGCCGAAGCGGGTGCCCGGCTCCACCAGCAGCACGTGGGCCTGGCGCTCCTGAGCGGCCTGCTCCAGCACCTGCTCGGCCAGCTCCTCCACCCCGATCTCCAGGGGCGCGCTGCTGGGCCAGCGCAGCTCGTTGAGCACGTTGCCCAAGAGCACCAGATCCGCCGGGGGGCGGTGCTGGCGCAAAAACAGCTCCAGGGGCTGGTCCACCAGCTCCACGCTCCAGGTGCCGCCCAGGGCCCGGAAGATGTCCAGCCCCAGACGCAGCGCCTTGCGGGAGCGGTCCACGCAGGTGAAGCTGAGCTCCTTGCTCCGCAGGTCCGGCCGCGCGGCCCAGAGGGCCGTGAGCCCCGTGAGGGGGCCGGAGCCCAGGTCCAGGATCCGGGAGCCGGCGTGCAAGCGCAGCCACTGCCCCGCCAGGAGTCGGGCCTGGCGGTAGACGTTCCAGGGCAGAAAGTAGTGGGCATAGGCCGTCAGGGTCTTGGGGCTCTGCAGATAACTCCCGGCCAGGGCGCTGCGCTCGGTGGTCAGCAGGGCGGAAAGCTCCCGGATGGCCACGGGCAGCTCCTCGCGGTGCTTGGGCCTGAGCGGCAGGACCTGCTCCAGCGCGGCCTCCAGATTGCGCAGCACCATCAGGGAGTCGTCCCGCAGCAGGGGCAGCAGGGGGTAGGCCGTGTCGCGGCGGGCGCGGGGCTTGCCGTCCTCGGGAGTCTCGGGTGCGGTGTCCTGCTCCACGGGCTCCTGAAGGGGCGGGGAGGCCTGGGCCATGGAGTCACGACGGGGCGGCTTGCGGTCATAAGGCTTGGGACCGCGCGGTTTGCGGTCAAAGGAATTGGGATCATGCGACATGGGTGAAGGTCATCCTTGCGATAAAGTCCTGGGCGAAGTTCGCCTCGTTAGCCAAATCCAGGGCCACGGCGTTGTGGGCCGCGGCTTCGAGCCAGGCCCTGTGGGAGGGGCCGTGTTGCGGGTGCAGGAGCAGGGCCGCTCCCTTGAGAGAACTGTTGCCCACCAGCCGGACCCGGCTGCCCGCACCCGGCGGGATGAAGCCCAGGTCCTCCAGGTTGCGGATGCCGGCGTGCTCGCCCAGGGCCCCGGCCAGGTAGATGGCGTCCAGGGCGTGGGCCGCCAGACCGGCCTCGCGCAGCAGGCGGCTGAAGGCCGCGTTGCAGGCCGCCTTGACCTTGAGCAGCTCCTCCACGTCGCGCGGGTGAAGGTGGAAGCCGCTCGGGCCGGGCAGGTCCAGGGGCAGGCGGCCCTCCGCCGCCGTCCGGGCAGCCAGCGTGCGGGCCAGGGGGAGCAGGTGGGGCGCGTCCGGCGTCGCGAAACGCCCCGTGACCTCCACCAGACCCATGCCGCGCAGCCGTTGCAGCAGGGCCAGATAGCCCGCGCCGGTGATGCCGGGGCAGTGAGCCGGTGGGGTGGGGTGCGGCGCCAGGGCGGCATCGAGAAAAATGGGGACCAGCCCCCGGGGGCTGAGGTCGAAGCTCGCCACGGCCCCGGGCTGGGCCACGCAGCCGTGCCGCAGGCCGATGCCCTCCAGGGCCGGCCCCAGGGCCACGCTGGCCAGGATCAGACGCCTTTCGTCCAGGGCCAGGATGAACTCGCCGTTGGTGCCGAAATCGGCCAGCAGGAAGGGGTAGCGCGGCGGTTGGGGCAGGCCGAAGCGCAGATAGGCCAGTCCGGCGCTGAGATCGCCCCCAACGAATGGCGCGAAGAGCGGCGGGATGTAGGCCGGGGGCAGGTCGGCGCAGGCTGCGTCAGGCCCGGTGGGGTCGAGGTCCGCGTTCAGGGCGGTTTCCTCGCCCCCGTGGTAGTCCAGGCGGTAGGGCGCGCGGGCCAGGCCGTCCAGGGGCTTGCCCAGGAGCAGACTGGTCATGACGCTGTTGCCGGCCACGCAGAGGCGTTGGACCCGGGCCGGGGCTTGCGCCCGCACCAGCTCGGCCAGGCGGCGCAGGACCAGGAGCCGCAGGCGCCGCGCCCGGTCCGGGGTTCGGGCGTAGGCCAGGCGGGACATGACCTCGCTGCCCGCCCCCATCTGGGGGTTGAGCTCGCTGCCCTGACGCAGGGGAGGCAGGGGGGGCGGCCCGTTGCTGGCGGGCAGCACCTGCCAGTGCAAGGTGGTGGTACCCAAGTCCACGGCCAGATCCACAGCCAGACCCGCCGCTTCCGGTGTCACCGCCCCAACGTTTGTTTCGGCCCTGGCAGGCAAGGATGCGTCCGGCAGCAGCAGCACGGCCCCCGGTGTGGGGCTGTGGCGGCAGCCCAGACGCAGCCCCTGGGCCAGCTGCTCCGGGCTGAGTTGCGTCAGGTCCGCGGGTGTGGGGTCCGGGGGGGGCGAGAGGAAGCGCACAACGCAGCGGCCGCAGTGCCCCAGTCCGGAACACAGGGCCGGAGCGGGCAGGGCGCCGCTGGTGAACACGGCCTGGGCCAGGGTGTTGTCCGGCTCCACGGGGAGGCGGAGCTCCTGACCGGAGGCGGTGCGCAGGGTAAAGGTCTCGTGCATGGCGTCACCTTACCCGAAAAGAACGATGCAGGCAGCCCCCAGGCTCATGCAGGCCGCGCCCAGCAGGCGCAGGGGGATGTGCTGCTCCTTGAACACCACGGCGCCGTAAAGCACGGAAAAGAGCCCGGACAGCCGCTTGACGGAGATCATGTAGGCCGCGGGCGCCAGAGCGATGGCCTTGAAATGGCAGAAGCAGTGGAGAAAGAACAGGGCGCCGGTGAGCAGCCCCGCGCGGGGGCGCGCCAGCAGCCGCCCCGGGTTGCAGCGTCGGAAGAGTAAAACCGCCAGTACGAACAGGGTGTTGTGCACCAGGAAGAACAGGGCCCCGGCAAACAGGGCGCTGGATTGCTGGATGAGCAGCTTGCCCATGACCGCGGAGAAGCCGTAGACCACCGAGGCCAGGAGCACGTAGCGGGTGCCACGTTCGCGCAGCACGGCTCGGAAGGGCTCCAGCAGCTTGTGGGGCGCGGCGCTGTCCAGATGCAGGACGTAACTGCCCCCAATCACGGCGAGGATCCCGACCAGACCCCAGAGCGTGGGCTGCTCGCCCAGGAGCAGCAGTCCGGTGAGTAGGACCACCACGGGGGTGAAGGCGAGGAAGGGCATGGTCAGGGACAGGGGCGCCAGGGTGATGCCGCGCAGCGTGCAGAGATAGCCCGCGGCGTTCACCGGGAGCAACAGCAACAGGTTGCTCCAGAACCCGGGCTGCAGCTCGGGCACGGCGACGAAGGGCAGCAGGAGCAGGAACAGGGGCAGGCTGTAGAGCATGGGATAGGCCGAGAGCTCCCAGATGCTCAGGTCGCCCAGGAAACGCTTGACGGCGGCCGCTTCGGAAGCGGCGAACACGGCCGTGGCCAGGGCAAGGGGAAACCAATGCATGGATACTCGGGGGTGCCGGGATTCGGGAAACAATGCTCAGCCCGGCAGCTGTGCTCGGACGTTGGTCAACAGGCGAATCTGGGCCGGGCCGCCGAAGGGGGGCGACGGCGGCGCTGCATCACCCCCGGGCGGGGCCGGTCGGATTGCGCACGCCTCAGCCCGTGAGGGCGTTCTTGACGGTGCGCAGCAGCCTGGCCGTGTCGATGGGCTTGGTAAACGTGTCCAGGACCTCGAAGACGTTGGCCAGTTCGAGAATGGCCTCGGGATTGAAGGACTCCCCGCCGGAAATGGCGATGATCTTCAGTGCCTGCTGCCGCTTGACCAACTCGCCGATGAGTTGCAGGCCGCCCATCTTGGGCAGGAAAATGTCGATGATGCACAAATCCACGGGCTGTTGTTCAAAGAGGCGCAGGGCCTCTTCGCCGTCCCCGGCCTGGACGACCTCGAAGCCTTCGGGTTCCAGCACGCCGGCCAGCAGTTCCCGGATCATGGGCGAATCGTCGACAACCAAAATGCGCATGGCGCTGCCACTCCTTGCTGCCCGGTGCGGCAGCCTGCAGGACGGTACCCACGCCGGAATGGTGCAGCAATATATAGGGCAGAGGGCTGTGGTGTCAATCGCGGTGTTCCCTGGCACCGTAGCCGAGGCCTCAACCAGGCTGGGGGGCGCACACTGCCCGGGTGCCGGGCCATATCCCCGAAGCGTTCAGGACAGGGGCGGCAAGGTCCGCATCAGCTCCTGCACCAGTTCCGCTTCGGTCTCCAGCTCGGGCAGCAGATTCCGCACGCCCGGGGTGTCCCCCGCGGCAGCCGCACCCTCCACACTGCGGGCCAGGTCCGCGGCTCGTCCGGCGCCCACGGTGGCGGCCTGGCTTTTCAGGCGGTGGGCCAGCTCCTTGACCGCTTCCAACTGCCCGGCTTGCAGACTCTCCCGCATCGCCGCGAGATCCTGGGGCACGTCCCGCAGGAAGTGGCTGTCCAGGCGCCGCAGCAGGGGCTCGTTGCCCTGCAGCAGGGCCAGGGCCTGGGCCCGCGTGTTTAGCCCACCGGAATCCGAATCGGGGGGCGCTGCCGCCTCCACCGTTGGGGGCGTCGCGGGGAGGGATTCTGTCCGGGGCGCCCCCGACAGCACCCGGGCCATCTCCAGCTGCAGCAGGGCCAGGTCCAGGGGTTTGGCCACGTAGCCGTCGAGCCCGGCCGCCAGGAAGCGCTCCCGGTCACCGCGCAGGGCGTGGGCCGTGAGGGCCAGCACGGGCACCGTGGGGGGCGTGGCCAGGCTGCCACCCGACCCGCGAATGGCCCGGGTGGTGGCGATGCCGTCCAGCAGCGGCATCTGGATGTCCATGAGCACCAGGTCCACCCGCTCCCGGGCCAGCAGGGCCAAGGCTTCGCGGCCGTTGGTGGCCTCCAGCGGGGTGTGCCCCCGGGCCAACAGGAAATCCCGCAGCAGCTCCCGGTTCAGGGCGTTGTCCTCGGCCAGGAGAATGCGCAGCGGCGGCAGGGGGCGCTCCAGCCCTGGGCTTGCGGGCGCGCCGCGCAGTCCGGCCTCGCTGCCGGGTTGGAAGGGAAGGGTGAAGGAGAAGGTGCTGCCCTGCCCCGGAGTACTGTCCAACTCCAGACGCCCTTGCATGAGTTCCACCAGCCGCTTGGCGATGCTCAGGCCCAGGCCCGTGCCGCCGAAAAGCCGGGTGGTTTCGTCGTCCGCCTGCTTGAAGCTCTCGAAGATCAGCTCCCACTTGTCCCGGGGGATGCCGATGCCGGTGTCGTGCACGGCAAAGCGCACGGTCAGGCTCCCCGGGGAGGCGTCCGGGGGCGGAGCAACGGGCGCCACCTCCAGCCGGATGCTGCCCACGGCGGTGAACTTGACGGCATTGGCCAGCAGATTGCCCAGGACCTGGCGCA
Source organism: uncultured Desulfovibrionaceae bacterium (assembly GCA_964575775.1). Taxonomy (GTDB): domain Bacteria; phylum Desulfobacterota; class Desulfovibrionia; order Desulfovibrionales; family Desulfovibrionaceae; genus CAZFCK01. Next base: position 248 of record CAZNSV010000241.1, on the reverse strand, counting down.
GGCGGGCCGGATCGCCCCTTACGAGCCTGGGGGTGTCCGGAGCCAGGCGGAACTCGGTGCGCAGGCCCTGCTGTTCGGCCTGCAGGGTGTGGATGCGCCAGATCCCTGCCAGGGTCTTGTGCAGGTCGAAGTCCAGCAGCTCCAGGTCCAGCTTGCGTGCCTCGATCTTGGAATAGTCCAGCACGTCGTTGATGACGCGCAGCAGGTGCTTGCCGGCAAAGCTGATGCGCTCCAGCTTATCGGCCTGC
>CAZNSV010000240.1:0-5803 GCA_964575775.1 uncultured Desulfovibrionaceae bacterium | reverse complement strand
CTCGGCATCGCCGTCTGCCTCGACGACTTCGGCACCGGCTACTCCTCCCTCAGCCACCTTTACCAGTTCCCCTTCGACGTGCTCAAGATCGACCGCAGCTTCGTGAGCCGGGTGGACCATTACAAGGGCAAGCACTATCAGATCATCGAGGCCATCGTGGCCATGGCGCACAGCATGCAGATGCAGGTGGTGGCGGAGGGGGTGGAGGATGCCCTGCAGCGCAGGCAACTGCAGGAGCTGGGCTGCGGTCTGGCCCAGGGCTATCATTTCGCGCGCCCCATGGATGCGTCGGCCCTGGAGACCTGGCTGGCCGAATCGGGCGGCGGGTCCCTGCGCCTACCGGTGGCGCCCCCCACGGCCGCGCCTCCGGCCTGAGACCCTGGAGGAGGGGCACGGGCGCGACGCCCTCGGCTCCTGCCACGCCTTGCCGCTGCTCAGGGCCGGAGTGACGCGGAAACACCACGGAAGAACCACTCCGGGGCGGTCAGGCGTCCCGGGGAGAGCGGCTGGGGCGGATCCAGACCGGCAGCCGGGCAGGAGGCCGGAAGAGCGACGGCGGCCGGAAGGCGGCTTACGGAAAAATCTTGTCGATCTTCTGCTTCAGCGTCTCCGCGGTGAAGGGCTTGACGATGTAGTTGGAGACCTTGGCCTGCACGGCCTCGATGACGTTTTCCTGCTGGGCCTCGGCGGTGACCATGAGGAAGGGCATGTCGGCGAATTCCTCGCTGGCGCGCACCTTGCGCAGGAGCTCGATGCCGGTCATCTGGGGCATGTTCCAGTCGGAAATCACGAAGTCGATGCCGCCCTTGTTGATGATTTCCCAGGCCGTGGTGCCGTCGTCGGCCTCTTCGATGTTGGTGAAGCCCAACTGGCGCAGAATGTTCTTGATGATCCTGCGCATGGTGGAGAAGTCATCGACAACCAGAAGCCGCATGTTGGTGTTGTAGCCCATTCGCGTTTCTCTCCTCTTTTCGGGTCTCGCTGGGGTTGCCTAACTGCTGCGCTGCATTTTGGCAATCCGGTTCTTGAAAACGTCCAGGGTAAAGGGCTTGACGATGAAGCCGTCGACTCCGGCCTCCCGGGCGAGCTGCGCCTGGGCCTTGGCCGATTCCGTGCTGGCCATGAGGATGGGGGTCCGCTCCCAGCCGGGCAGGGCGCGGAGTTTGGTGGTCAGTTCGATGCCGTCCATCACGGGCATGTTCATGTCCACCACCAGGAAATCGAAGTGCGTCCCTTGTTCGACCAGGTCCAGGGCCTGGCGGCCGTTTTCGGCCGTGGTCACGCGCAGACCGAGTTCGCCCCCTGCCTGGGTGTAGAAGGAGCGCATGGCGCCGGAGTCGTCCACGGCCAGCAGGTGCGGAGCCGCCGCGCTCTGGGCGGCGCGTCCCTGCAGGGCGGCCAGGAGACCGGCAGCGGCCGGGGAGTTGCCCAGCCCGTTGAGGGCCTCCACGAAGCGCTCCAGGGCCGGGGCCGTGGCGCTCTGCACCGCCAGGGCGCCCAGTGACTTGTCCAACTCGGGCAGGGCGTAAAGGGCGGCGAACAGTGTGGCGGCTTCGGCGGCCACCACGGCCCGGAGCAGGGGCGTCAGGGTCTCGGGGTGCGCCTGGGCCTTGGTCGCCACTTCACGGGCCAGCCCCTGGGCCATGGCCGGACTGCACAGCTGCTCCAGCCCCTTGACCACGGCCAGGAGCAGCAACGCGTCGTGCTCCCGCCAGAGGGCATCCTTGAGGCAGACGAGGCTCTTCATGCCCGGGATTCGGCCCAGGGCCTCGTAGACCGCGAAAAATTCGTTGGGCTCTCGCAGGCGCCCCTCGTCCAGGGCGGCGATGAGCAGGTCCGCCCCTTGGCGGCTGCCGATGAAGCCCAGGACGTTGGCGGCCATGATGCGCTCGTCGCTGTCCTGGCTGGTGTTGAGCACCGCGCCCACCAGGGGCACGGCCCGATCTCCGGCGTCCACCAGGGCCCGGTGCACCATGCGGCGAGCGGTGGGGTTGGCGTGGTGCAGCTTGGCCGCGAGAAAGGCCAGGGCCGGTTCGGACTCCAGGGCGGCCAGGGCCTCGATGGCCCGCCAGGTGGTCACGTCGCACTGGGCATAGCGGTCCGGGGCCTCGTTGGCCTCCACGATGGCCCGCAAGCCGGGCAGGGCCTCGGGGTCCTTGTAAACGCCCAACTGCTCGATGCACAGGGCGGCCAGAAAATCGTCCTCGTGGGTCATGTGCCGCCGGAAGAGGGGCAGGGCCGCGGGATCGTCGATGCGGGCCAGGGCCGCAAGGCAGTCCTGCAGAATGTCGGGGTCGTCGGCGCGCTCCTGGGCCAGGGTCAAGAGGGCGGGAACGGCGCCTTGGAGCTTCCTGTCTCCGGCCAGGTTCACGCAGAAGACCTTCAGGGCGTCGGTGCCCTGGGTCATGGCCTCCAGCAGGGCGTCGGGATGGGCAGTCAGCAGGGCCTGCAGGGCCTTGCGCAGCATGGTGTCCACGGCGGGGTCGCCCACGGGTTTGCGGAACAGGTCGAGCAAGGCAGGGATGGCGGCAGGATCGGCCGCCCGCTCCACATCCGCCAGGGCCGCGATCTGCTCCATGAAGTCCATGCTGCGGAAACCGTCAAGACTGCTCATAATCACTCCCGGCTGGAATGGGCCGACTCCCTCCGGCAAAGGAGGGGCGCAGGCTATTCAAAGGCGAATTCCACGAAGAAATCCCCGTGCTCCGTGGAAAAGGGAATGGCCACCACCGGCTGCTTGGTCACGTGGGTGATGGTGTGGTTGTCCCCCATGATCACCGAGGGTGTGGACCCGGCCAGGTGCAGCCCCATCTCGGAGAGCCCGGCCCGGGCCTGTCCGGAAATCATGTTGGTGATCTCGCCCACGGCGTCCTTCACGTCCTGCACGATGTCCTGGACATCGTCCCCGAGCATGGACTTGACCAGGGCAATGGCGCATTTCTTGGTGAAGGAGACGGAGATGCTGCCGTTCTTGGCCCCGGTGAGCCCGATGACGGCGGAGACGTCCCCGATGGCGGTATTGTCCTTCTTCACGAAGGGCTTGCCCGGCTTGGGCTCGATCATGGCCATGGTGCTGAGGACGTTGATGGTGGCCTTGATGAAGGGTTTGGCGATTTCCACGCCGCTGGCTGAGGCCATTGCAGAAACTCCTTGCTCGAAGTGAATGCCTGTGGGGGCGTGTCAACGGACTGAAACCGGGCGGTGTGCGGTGGTTGGGCCCATCCGCACATCCTCGGGTCTACCCCGACCCGCAGGGTCGGGACGCTCCCCCCCTTCTGCCGCTGCAATCCCCCGAAAAATGGCGGCGTCACTGCCGGTCTCTCATTTCCATACCGATGCGCAGGCTTGCTGTAAAGCGCCAAATGCCGGACTTCTTTTCCCAGGGGGCGCATACACCCGGAGCACGCGCAGCAGGGACCGATTTGGAACACAGCGGTGGGGTTCTGGCCGGGACTACGAGGAACCGGCACGCACCCGACACCGGCTTGACCCTCCCCGGAAGGCAGGCTAAAGGATACTCGGGTACTCCACAACAGGGACCGCGAGCACATGCAACAGACCAAAGCCATTATGGAAGAGCTGGCCAGGGCCAGGAACTACTTCCACCGACACGACGTCCTGCGCACCATGATCAGCGTGGCCACGGCCATCAAGACCGCACTCACGGTCCCGTTGGCCGGACGCGACAAGTCCCTGATCGAGAATGGGGTGCAGGAAATCGTGCAGATGCTCAACCGCACCCAGGAGGTCAAGCGCTACTGCACGGACCAAGAAGGTCTGGTCATGCGGCGCGGCCAACTCAAGCCGCTCTTCAAGAGTCTCATGGTCATCATCAAGACCGTGCGCGAGGAGGCCCTGCGCGAGTCGGAGGAGCAGATTCGCAACCGCAAGCTGGAGATGGACAACCAACTCCTGCGCGGTTTCAAGTTTCTCGAAGGGGGCAACGCGGCCGAAGCGGACCAGGCCTTTCAGGAAGCCGTGAAGCTCTACGTGGACGAGCACAAGCTGTTCGTCATGATCGGCAACAAGCTGTTGCAGGCCGGTCTGGCCCGCCCCGCCCTCAAGTTCTTCCTGCGGGGGCTGGAGGTGGATCCCGAACCTCGGGCTTTGGCCGTGGCCACGGCCCGGGCCTATGCCGCCCTGGGCGAGCACGCCAAGGCCGAGGCCCTGCTTCTGCGGCATGCCAAAGGCTGCGACGACCCGGACCTCTTCGCCGTGCTGGCCCAGGTTCAGGTCAAGCAGAACAAGCAGCAAGAAGCCCTGCGCAGCTCCGCCATGGGGCTGCGGCTGGACCCCGCCCACAAGGCCTGCCGTCAACTCTTCGGCGCCTTGCGCAAGGCCGGAGTCACGCCCCCTCCCCGGCCTGCCAAGGCTCCCCAGCCCGCCGTGAGCGGTTGAGTCAAATCCCTAGCGGGGGTACCCCCCCCAGCCCTTCAGTCGAAATCCAACAACGCCGCCACCTTGGCCGGGTCGAGGTTGTGTTCCGGGGTGAACTCGGTCTCGGCGCCGGAAATGCCGCGCAAGCTGCCCATGAAGCTCTCCCGGGCCAGGGGGTCGCTGAAGTCCAGTCCGGCGGCCGCTACCGGATGGTGCGGCGGCTGAGGGGGCGCGTCCACGCCGGTGGCGGCACCCGCGGCCTGGGCCTTGACCTTGTTCAGGATGCTGTCCAGCCGGGCAAAGGGGTCCGTGCTCCCGGCCTGCTCCAGGGTGTTCATTCTGATGAGCATGCGTGCGCTCCTTGGTTGGCGTTGCGGTGAACGCGCAGGATCTGCAAGAGCCCTTCCAAGGATTTTTTATCTCGTAATTTCAGGGCAATGCTTGGTGGATGCGCGCAGGGAGCGGCAAGGTCTGCCGGGTACTTGACGCCGTCCTGACCCGGCGACCCAACAACAAGGCCGGGCAGGTTGCTGTACCTGCCCGGCCTGACAACGCGTTGCGCGCGGCTTATTCCGGGTGGTGCGGAAACACGCCCATGTCCATGGTGTGGCAGGGCAGACAGTTCTCCTCACTGCCCAAGGGGCGGTCGCTGCCGCTCACCCGCAGGGGCTGCAGGTTGTCGCGTTCCGCGCCGTAGGGGTTCACCGCCGGGTACAAGGCATGGGGGCTGTTGTGGCAGGCCACGCAGGCCATGGCGTCCAGGGCGTCACGGCTCTGGCTGAAGAGCTTGCCCGGTTCGGTCCAGTTGTGCACGGCGTTCAGGCCCGTGACCTCGCCCCCCGCGCCGTCCAACTGGTGGCAGGCCAGGCAGTCCGGCTGCTGCAGCCAGGCCTGGCGGGGGCGCACTTCCTCCAGGTCCGCGGCGTTCCGGGGGGTAAGGCCTTGCATCAGCCTGGCGGCCCCGGACTTGCCCGCCTCTGCCTCGACCTTGAGCAGGGATAGGGCATGGTCGTTGAGGTCGCCGTGACAGTCGGTACAGCTCAGCCCGGCGAGGTCGTGCACGCCGCGCAACATGCGCGTGGCCCCCGTGGGTGAACCGGAGTGGCAGGCGTGGCAGGCCTCGGCGCCCAGGCCTTCCAGATAGGGCGCGTGGAAGCCGTGCAGGGCGGCGGAGAGCCCCAGCCGCTGTGGGTCGCCGGGGTAGAGGGGCATGGCCGGATCAGTGTGGCATTTCTGACAGGCCACGGGGTTGCCCTGCAGTCCGGCCTTGAGCAGTCTGGTGCCCGAGCGTTTGTCGTGCATGGCCAGGATGTCGCGCCCCGTGACGTCGTCCAGTCCCATGATGGGCGGGATGGTGCCGGTGGAGGGCATGCGCCAGTTTCCGCCGTGACAGTTCTTGCAGCCCATCTCGGTGGAGACGGGCAGC
>CAZNSV010000239.1:0-5824 GCA_964575775.1 uncultured Desulfovibrionaceae bacterium | reverse complement strand
CAACAGGCGGGGGCGCCCCATGCTGGCCATCGCCCCCGGACAGGGTCCCGCCGCGCTGCTTGCGCCGCTCGCGCAGCACCGGGAACAGGCTGAAATTCTTCTCCATGTCCTCGGCGATGCCGTCCTTGTCCCGCCGGAAAAAGGCCCCCATCTCCAGGTTCTCCTGCACCGTGAGGCGCGGGAAGATCCGCCGCCCCTCCGGCACCTGGCAGAGTCCCTGCCGGGGCAGCTGGTCCGGCTTCACGGCACTGATGGGGGCGCCCAGGTAGCGCACCACCCCGGCCGTGGGCTTGACGATGCCGCAGATGGTCATGAGCGTGGTGCTCTTGCCCGCGCCGTTGGCGCCGATGATGGTCACGATCTCCCCTTCGTGGATCACCAGGGAGACGTCCTTCACGGCCGTGATGCTGCCGTAGCCGGCGCTGACGTGCTCCAGCTCGAGAATGGGCGCGGAGCTCATGCCTCTTCCTCCGAGCGGCTGCCGAAGCGCGGCGCCGGGATGATCCCCTTGGGGCGGAAGAGCATCATCACCGTCATGGCCAGGCCAAAGGCCAGCATGCGGTAGGACTCGAACTCGCGGAACAGCTCGGGCAGCACGATGAGGGCCAGGGCGCCCACGATGATGCCCGGGATGGACGCCAGGCCGCCCAGCACCACCATGGACAGGACCATGGCGCTCTCGATGAAGGTGAAGCTGCCCGGGGAGATGAAGCGCATGCGCGCCGCGAAAAAGGCCCCGGCCAGCCCTCCGAACACCGCACCCATGGCGTAGGCGTAGAGCTTGAAGCGGAAGGTGTTCACGCCCATGAGCTCGGCCGCGGTCTCGTCCTCGCGGATGGCCTCCCAGGCCCGGCCGATGCGCGAATAGTTCAGGCGGTAGACGCCCACCACGGTGAAGACCGTGAGCCCGAGGATGATCCAGTAAAGTTCCGGCAGCTTGCGCAGGTAGAGCTGCACCCACTCCAGCCCCCCGTCGAAGGTGGGGTAGCTGACGCTGGGCGGCTGGATGCCCAGGATGCCGTTGGGGCCGTTGGTCAGGGACATCCAGTTGTTGATGATGATGCGCACGATCTCGCCGAAGCCCAGGGTGACGATGGCGAGGTAGTCGCCGCGCATGCGCAGGGTGGGGTAGCCGATGATGCAGCCCGCGATGGCCGCGAACAGCGCCGCGATGGGCAGGCAGAGCCAGAAGGACAGGCCGTAGGTGATGGAGAGCAGGGCGTAGGTGTAGGCGCCCACACCGTAGAAGGCGATGTAGCCCAGGTCCAGGAGCCCGCAGAGCCCCACCACCACGTTGAGCCCCAGGCCGAGGCAGACGTAGATGAGCACGTTGATGCCCACGTCGAGCACGTAGCGGTCGGCCATGAAGGGGAAGGCGCAGGCAAAGGCGAACACGGCCGCGACCCCGGTCCAGGTGGGCAGCTTGGCCGCGCGCTTGCGCAACTGCTTGCGCACCCGGTTCAGGGGGCGCCCCATGAAATCCAGCCAGCCCCGGTGCTTGAGGGTCCAGAGCAGCACGCCCAGGGCCGAGGCCACGGCCACCACGGCCCAGACCTGCAGGCTTTCGCGAAAGCGCAGCCCCTCGGGGGTGATGCCCATGAGCGGCCAGAGCAGCAGGTAGAACCAGGCCATGGCAATGACCCAGGTCTTGCAGATTTTCTTATACCCGTGTGTCATCGACGTTCTCGCCCATGATGCCGGTCGGCATGAAATAGAGCACGGCTATGAGGATGATGAAAGCGAAGACATCCTTGTACTGGCTGGAGATGTAGGCGGCGGCGAAGATCTCCACCAGGCCGATGATCAGCCCGCCGATCATGGCGCCGTTGATGTTGCCGATGCCCCCGAGCACGGCGGCGGCAAAGGCCTTGATGCCTGGCACGAAGCCCATGTCGTAGCGCACGGCGCCGTAGTACATGCCCACCATGATGCCCGCGGCCGCGGCCAGCCCGGCGCCGATGGCGAAGGTGCTGGAGATGATGCGGTTGGCGTTGATGCCCACCAGGGCGGCCATGACCTTGTCCTGGGCCGTGGCGCGCATGGCCTTGCCCAGCCGGGTGCGGAAGACCAGGGTGTTGAGCCCCACCAGCAGCAGCACGGTGAGGATGAGCACGCAGACCTGCATATAGCTGATGCTCACGTCGCCCACGTGCACCACCTGGGACTTGAACACGCTGGGGTAGGTCTTGTCGTACACGCCCTGGGTCAGCATGAGGCCGTTCTGCAGAAAAATGGACATGCCCAGGGCCGAGAGCAGCATGGACAGACGCGAGGCATTGCGCAGGGGCAGGTAGGCCACCTTTTCCACGGCCATGGCCAGCATGGCGGCGTAGGCCATGGCCAAGGCGAAGGAACCCGCCAGGCAGAACCAGGGGTGGGTCTCCATGTAGCCCTGGGAGGCCAGAAACGTCAGGACGATCACGCCCATGTACCCGCCGGTGGCGAAGAACTCGCCGTGGGCGAAGTTGATGAGCTGGATGATCCCGAAGACCATGGTGTAGCCCAGGGCGATGAGCGCGTAGAAGCCGCCCAGGGTCAGGCCGTTGATGAGCTGCTGCAGAAAAAAGTCCATGCCGGTGTCGTGTGCCTCTGAGTTGGGGTGCGCGGCAAAGCTGCGGCCGGGGTGTTACCAAGGGGGGCGGTGCCGGAGCACCGCCCCTCGCTCGCTACTGCATTAGAACATCTTACCCGTGGTGGGGTCGTAGTGGGGCACGAACACGTCGCCCTTGACCTCGTAAATGATGTAGTTGGAACCGGAGTCGCCGTTCTCCATGAACTTGATGTTCTTGGAGGCACCGGCCATTTCCAGCTTCATGAGTTCGTCGCGGATGGCGTCGGGCTCGGTGGAGCCGCCGTTCTTGATGGCGGTGAGCACGGCGTAGGCGCTGTCGAAGGCGTAGGCGGAGTAGGCGCCCGGATCGCCGAACAGGGCCTTGTACTTGTCGATGAACTTCTTGTAGTTCTCGGTGTTGGGATCCACCCAGCCGAAGGTGAAGAACACGCCCTGGGCCTCGGCGGTGGCTTCCTTGATGAAGTTGGGGTGGTACACGGCGTCCTGGCTCAGGATGGCGCTCTTGAGCCCCAGCTGGCGCAGCTGCTTGATCATGCGGATGCCGGAAGAGGAGTTCTGCAGGCTCATGTAGAAGACGTCGGGGTTGGCGTCGCGGACCTTGGTCAGCACGGCGGAGAAGTCCATGTCGCCTTCGTTGACGTGGTCATGGGCCAGGACTTCGATGCCGGCCTTCTTGCTCTCCTCGGCCACGTACTCGGCCAGGTGCTGGGAGTAGGTGGTCTTGTCGTCCAGGATGAACACGGTCTTGGCCTTGAGCACGTTCTGCATGAAGTTCACCGCGGCCTGGGACTGGTGCTCGTCGATGCCGCACATACGGAACATGTACTTGAGGCCGCGCAGGGTCACCTGGGGGTTGGTGGAGGCGGGGGTGATCATGGGGATGGGGCCTTCGTCCAGCACCTCGGAAGCCGGGATGGTGGCGGAGGAGCAGTAGGCGCCGATGACGGCGGCCACGTTCAGGCTCAAAAGCTTGTTGGCACCGGCCACGGCCTGGCGCGGGTCGCAGGCGCTGTCCTGGGAGACCACCTGGATGTCGTCGAACCCGGGAATGCCCCCGGCTTCCTTGAACAGCTCCACCGCGGCCTTGGTGCCGTTCACGATGTCGTTGCCGTCCGCGGCGTAGGGGCCGGTGATGGGGCTCAGGGTGCCGATGGTCAGGGTCTTGGCCTGGGCCGCACCCACAAGGGCCGTGACCAGCAGGGCCGCCGCGCACAGAGAGATGAACAGGCGTTTAGTCATGCGTTCCTCCGCTCCACGGGCCGGGGCGCGGCCCGTTGTTTAGGGTGTTCCGGGGGTGTCCCCGGATTCGTCCATGTCGGCCTCGTCCAGGTCGTCGACGCTCTGACGCCCCAGATAGGCCTCGATCACCGTGGGATCGTTGCGGATGGCCTCGGGCGTGCCCTCGGCGATCTTCACGCCGTGGTCCAGGACCACGATGTGGCGGCAGACGCCCATGACCACGCGCATGTCGTGCTCCACCAGCAGAACGCTGATGCCGGTGGCCACGATGCGCCGGATGGTGGCCATGAGCTCGTTGGTCTCCGCGGGGTTGAGTCCGGCGGCCGGTTCGTCCAGCAGGATCACCCGGGGCTCGGAGGCCAGGGCCCGGGCGATTTCCAGCAGCCGCTGGTGGCCGTAGGGCAGATTCTTGGCCAGGTTCTTGGCTTCGTGGCGCATCTCCACGAATTCCAGGGCCGCCATGGACTTCTCCACCACCCGGCGCTCCTCGCGGCGCTGGCCGGGGGTGCGCAGGATGGACTGCAGGATGCTGCTGGAGCTGCGGGCGTGCTGCGCGATCATCACGTTTTCCAGGGCCGTCATGTTCTGGAACAGCCGGATGTTCTGGAAGGTGCGGGCCACGCCCCTGGCCAGAATCTTGTGGGGGCGCAGCCCCTTGAAGCTCTGGCCCAGAAAGCGGACCTCGCCGGCGCTGGTGCGGTAGACGCCGGTGATCACGTTGAAAATGGTGGTCTTGCCCGCGCCGTTGGGACCGATGAGCCCCACGATTTCGCCGGGTGCCACGCCGAAGCTCACTTGGCTGAGCGCCTGCACGCCGCCGAAGTTGACGCTTACGTTATCCAGTTCGAGATGTTTTTGCATGATTGTGTCGAATGCGGTGAAGCAGGCCTTTCCTACGTGCAAGCGTCCTTTTTTGCAAGCCATTGTCAGGACCCCCAGCGGGGGCGCGTCCTCGCCCCTGCTCAGGGCAGAAGCGTGCAGGCCGGGGTGAAGTCGAAATCCACGTAGGGCGTGGTCAGGGCGTCCGCCGGCTGCTCCACCCGGAACATGGCGGCGTCCATGATGCGGTGCAGATATTCGTTGTCCGCGCCCTGGGTGGCGCCCAGGACCCCGGCGTTGCAGAAATAGGTGCCCTGGACGAACAGGCAGCGGAAGCCGAAGCGCACCAGGTACTCCGCCCCCTGGGGTACGAAGGCCAGGCAATCGCTCCGGGGGTGGGAGAGGCAGCCGCCCAGGGGCACGCCCTGCCCGATCTTGAAGAGCATGGCGAAGCGGACCTGCTCGCAGTCCGCCAGGAACCGGACCCGGTACTCGTAGCTGTAGGCCTCGCCGTGCTGCAGGATGTTGACCTGCGCCCCTTGGGGGGTGGTGATGCGCACATCCGTGATTTCCGCGCCCTTCACCGGGTAGGCCAGGGTGCTGGACGGCACCAGGCCGGGTTCGAAGCGCGCCTGCCCCCAATGGGGCGAGTCGGGGGCGCCCCCTGCGGTGGCTGCCAGCTCGGGATCCCAAGCCTGGGGGGGCGTGCCTCCAGGCTCCGGGCTGCAGGCCGGGGGCTCCGGCTCCTCGGCACCGGCCGGGCCTTCGGCCAGGATCTCGGCGGCGATGCCCGGCATGTCCTCGGCCGCGGCGTGGGCTAGGCGTTCGTAGCGGCTGAGCACGAACTTGGGGGGCCCCTGGGTGAGCAGGTGCCCCTTGTGGAGCAGCAGGGCCCGGCTGCACAGGGCCACCACGGAGTGGGAGCTGTGGGAGACGAAGAGCAGGGTGCAGCCGTCCTGGCGCAGCTTTTCGAGCCTGGCCAGGCACTTGCGCTGGAAGGCCTCGTCGCCCACGGCCAGGGCCTCGTCGATGATCACGATCTGGGACTGGACCATGGTCTGCACGGCAAAGGCCAGGCGCACCAGCATGCCGCTGGAGTAGGTCTTGACGGGCTGGTGGACGAACTCGCCTATGTCGGCAAAGGCGAGGATGGGGTCCAGCAACCGCTCCATCTCCTCGCGGGCGTAACCCATG
>CAZNSV010000238.1:0-5827 GCA_964575775.1 uncultured Desulfovibrionaceae bacterium | reverse complement strand
GGAGACATGCAGTTGCCGGTTGTTGAATTTGGCCGGGGATTCCATGAAGTGCAGCTTCAGGGGGCAAGGCACCGATCGCGCATTGCACAGCGCCCCCAGGGCCTCGTTGCAGGCCGTGCGCAGCGCCGTAAGCGTCTCCGTGCGGCACTGGTGCGTATTCTTGTAGATGAAGACCTGGTTCCCGCCCAGCAGGATGTTGTTCTCCCGCCGCACTCCCGCGAATACGAGAGGTTCCTGCTCCGCAAGGAGCTCCAGGGCCTGCTCCAGATGGGTCCGGGCCTCGTCCTGACGTTCCAGGGTCGCCAGGAGCAGGGCGGCGTTGTAGAGCAGCGGGGGGGAGTTCTTCGTCTCCTCCATGCCCAGCACCAGTTCCAGGGCTTCCTGGTAGGCCTGGGCCATGACGGCGGCGTTGGCCCGTTTGAGCGTGATCAGGCTTTCCGGCAACCCCAGAGCCCGCATGCGCTCCAGCAAGGGGGCCCGCTGGTCTGGCGGGGCGGCTTCGAGAGCGTTGCTCAGGTTCACCAGTTCCCGGGCCTCGGGCGTGAAAAAGGCCTCGGCAAAGCGGGAAATCACCGCCTTGATGGTCTCCATGTTGGGGTGGCGGTTGTCACGCTCCTTGTGCTCGGGCTGGTTGAACTCCGTGGTCACGATGTCGTACCCGGGAAAGTAGTGCACGTTGTCGTGGCGGGCGGCGAATTCCGTGGCCGCCACATGGAGGGTGTGCTTGGAGATGTTGTTGGCCACCAGGGCGTCGTGTTCGCTGTAGGTGGCGCGCAGCGGGATGGGCGAGACCGAGACGATGATCTGGAGCCCTGGATTCAGGCCCATGAGCAGGGCGTGGATGCGCTCCAGCTGCTCCTGGTTTTCTGCCAGGCTGATGCAGTTGATCTCCAGGTTACCCTGGAGGTTCAGGACTCCGGGATAGGGGTGGAGGATGTACTCGCCGGTGAGCTTGTTGCGCCAGACTTCGTTTTGCCCCAGGGTCATCACCAGCACTTCGGCCCGGGGGAGCATCTCGCCGGCCAGCCGCTCCACCTGGTGAATCAGGTCCAGGGCCTCCTCGGGGGTCTCGCCGTAGAGCCGGTGGTGGTTGAGGTCGGTGTAGCCGTCCCGCCCCAGAAAGAGCTGGTCCGGTCGCGTGCGCTGTCCGGTGGCGGCCCGCTCCAGCTCCCTGAGGATGGAGCTGGTGGAGTACTTGTACCCCCAGTAGGGGTCCAGGACGTTGAAGGCGTACTTTTCCAGGGCCGCCAGCATGTATTCCGCAAAGCAGCTGCCGATGCTCATGACCACGGTGTTGACGTCGATCACTGCCTGGCCGGGCACCCGCACGGCTCTGGGACGCTTGGGCCACTGTCTGTGCGGCGGTATGGAATCGAAATAGTCGCGTTGCATGCTTTGTCCTCAAGCGGATTTGTGGGGGCGGGCGCGGCGCAGCATGGTCAGGGCCTCCCGGCAGCGACGTTGCTGGGCTGGCAGGTCGTAGAGCCAGCGCTCGTCGCCCTGGTCCGCGGCCGCGGTGATGTAGTGCATCCGCTGCAGGGTGTGGAAGATCAGCCAGCGGGCCATGTCCTGCGGGGTCAGCGCCGTGCCAGCCACGAGGTTGTACGCGGCCAGGGATTTGCGGCGCAATTCGGGGTCGGCGCAACAGCGCCAAGCGGACAGGGCCGCTTCCGCCCCTGCCGGGAGCCGGGTGGCGGAATCGAAATCGATGAAGAACAGGGCGTCCCCCACCGCGAGCACGTTGCCCGGGTGCAGGTCGCCGTGCACCATCTGGTGCGGTTGGCTGTCGAGCCAGGCCGCCACCTGCTCCAGGTGCGGCAGGGCGGCCTCCAGGCCGTGACGCCCGGCGCAGTCCGCCAGGGCGGCATGGTCCGTGCTGAAATGATTGGCGATTTCGAGCCCGCCGCATTTCTTGGCCAGCAGCGCGTGTAACTCGGCCAGCTTCCTGGCCAGGGCCAAGGGGCAGGGGCGTTGCTGCCCGGCCGCTATCCGGCGCTGCAGGGAGTGGACCCGCCCCTGCATGGTGCCCAGGAGCCGACCGTCGCGGTCCGGCAGCATGGCCGGGGCCAGACCCGCGCCCGTCACCACGGTGTAGAGCTGCTCCAGCAGGGCGGCACGGGGCAGCACCTGCTCGTCGTGCAGCTTCAGCAGCCAGGGGCCATCAGGGCCCGCCACGGCGTGCACCGTGCGGGAGAGCTGTTCGCCCAGGCTGAAGTCCCCTGCGTAGCGGGTGCGCAGCAGTTCCTGAAGCTGCAAAGTCATGCCCCGCCCCCCAAGAGACAAGGCGCCAGACTCCGGGCCAGGGCCAGGTCCTCGGCGTCGTCGATGTCCAGGCTCCAGGGCCAGGGCAGCACGTGGGGCAGGGTCTTGTCCGTGTACACGCTGCCCGAGGCCGCGAAAGCCTTTGACCGCAGGATGCAGAGAGCACCGTTGGGGTGGTACTTGGGGGTAAAACGCTCCTTGCGCACGGGGCCGTCCCAGGTGCGCGTGAGATAGCCGTCCTGCAGCTCCAGGGCCAACTCCGGGGGGCAGGGGTAGGGAGAGACCGTCAGCAGCGACTGGGCGTCCGCGGCCTGGTAGCGCCGCACCGCCTCGCGCAGGTGGGCGGCTGTGCGAAAGGGGTGGCAGGGCGTCAGCAGGCAGAAGGACCCGGCAGGGGCGAAGACCTCGGGCAACGTGGCGATCAGGTGGCGGCAGACCTCCCAGGCCACCACCTCGTCCCCGGCCAGCTCCAGGGGGCGCGGCAGGGCGAGCACCTCGGGCCAGGCGCGAAGCTCCTCCAGAATGGCGGCGTCGTCCGTGGAGAAGACGATGCTCTCGAAGCACCCCGCCCGCACTGCCGCCTCCACGGTCCAGGCGAACAAGGGGCGTCCGGCCAGGGGGGCGCGGTTCTTGCCCGGCAGGCGCTTGGATCCGGCCCGGGCCAGGATGATGCAGACCAAGGGGCCGCTGCTCATGCGATGTCCGCCCAGGTGATGAAGCGGTGCTGTTCCAGGTCGCGGGCAAAGCTGCGCCCCGCGATGAGTTCCCAGTGCTCCACGCCGATGCCCTTGCGCGGCCGACCGAACATCACGGCCTCCAGGGTCACGGGCTCCCCGGCCTTGACCGCCCGGGCCGTGCAGCAGGCCATGCGGTTCTGGTTGCGGTACTGCTCCTGCTCGGGGGTCAGTTCGCGCACGGGGCGCCCCAGACTGCTCCAGACCGCCCGGATGGTTTCGAGCACCTCGGGCAGGTCCTGGACCGTCACGGACCAGTTGCGTTCGGGCTCCGGCACGAAGCGGTCGAAGGACACGGGCTTTTCCAGCACGTCGGCGCCCAGGGCCGTGGCCGCGTAGAGCATGGCGTAACCCTCGTAGTGGTCGGCCAGCCCGGTGGGCGTCTCCAGCATGGTGCGCAGGGCCTGCATGATGCGCAGGTCGTGGCGCTCGGCCGGGGCGGGGTGTCCGGCGGGGTTGTGGTTGACCACCACTCCCGGGCAACCGGCCTGGCGCAGCACCCGTACCGCCAGGTCGATTTCGTGCCGCAGGGCCGAGCCGGTGTCCAGGAACACGGGCAGGTCGGAGCGGGCGGCATGACGCAGCAGGGGGTAGTGCACGATGTCAGGCGAGGCGATCTTGATGGCGTCGGCGCCGATGGCCACCAGGAAGTCCACGGCCTTGAAGTCGTGCGCCGTGGACATGAAGGGCACGCCGCGCTCCGCGCAGAGCTTTTGCACCTGGTGGTGCTCCTCCAGGCTCAGGGAATAGCGGTCCATGTGCGCGGCCAGGGGCTCGGTGATGCGCTGCCCCTGGATGGTGTAGCTGCAGGTGGCCGAGGGATCGAAGACCATGGTGGCGCTGCTGAAGGTCTCGGTCTTCACGCAGTGGGCCCCGGCCTCCATGGCGCAGGCTGCCAGGTCCAGGGCCGTGGCCACGCTGCCGCCGTGGCAGATGCCGAGCTCGGCCACGAACAGGGGTGGGCCGCCGTTGCCCAGGGTCAGGTCGCCCAGACGTACGGTGTTCATTGTGGCAGCTCCTCTGCTTGTGGTGTCGCGCCCTTGGCCAGGGCGATTTCCCGGTGCACGCAGGCCAGCTCCGGATCCTCCCTGGGCACGATGCCCTCCACCACCACGGGCACCCGGCCGATAAGCTCCACCGTGCTGCGGCTCGGCGCCAGCCCCAGTACGGAGAACATGGCGTGGAAGGGGCCGTAGCCGTGATACCCCAGGGCCTCGTAAGGATCGTGCCCCAGCTGCAGGGTGGAATAGCTGAAATGGACCTCGGCCAGCCGCGCCATGAGCAGGGGCTCGTTGGCGAAGGCCGCCAGGCTCGGCGCGGGAAAGTCCTTGACGTGGGCGATGTCCAGGCACAACCCCAGTTCGGGGTACGCGGTCAACAGCGCGCACAGGTTCTCGGGCTGTGCCCCCCAAGGGGCGTCGAAGCCGTTGTTCTCCACCAGCACCCGCACCCCAGGCAGCCCCCGGAGCAGGGTCTCGGCGCTCTGCTCCCGAAACTCGCGGAAGTGATGGGCATGGACGATGATGGTGTCGCCGTGCAGGTGCTCCAGCAGCTGCCTCAGCCGCTGGACCTGCTGCCCGGCCTCCGGAGTCGCGAGGAACTCCGCCCGGCTGTCGCCGATGTGCACGGAGCGCAGGGGTAGATTCCGGAAACGCCGCACGAACTCGGGGTCCGCCTCGGCTGTTGGGTCGGCGGGCAGCCGCTCGGGCATGATAAAGATTTCGAACCCTTCCAGGGGGAAGTCGCGACGCACGAAGGCGTCCAGCTTGCGGGCCGCGTCGGCCGTGGTGCCGTGCAGCGCCCGGCGGGTGGCCTGCTCGTACCAGAACCAGAGGGTATTCTGGGCCGGATAGGCAATCATGTCTGGCTCCCGTGTTTCATGCGGCCGCGCCCCCCAAGGCTGCGGTGAACGCTTGTGCGAAGGCTGTGGGGTCCCAGGCTACGAGACCGCCTTGCAACAGTCCTCTTTGCAAGAACGCGGCCACCTGCTCCGCCTCATGGGGGGCGCTGGCCACCGCCAGGGTGGGCACCCCCAGGGCGTGCAGTTCGTAGAGGGTGCGCCCCCCCGCGCTGACGGCCAGGTCGCACTCCAGAAACAGGGGCAGCAGGTCCGGCGGCGCCAGCAGCAGCTCACTCGGCTCGGCCAGGCGGGCCAGGACCCGGGCCACCCCCTCGCCCGGACCGAAACCCGGCCCCAGCACCACCCGCAAGCGGCAAGGGGGCAGGGGCTGGGCCGCGACCAGGGCCTCCAGCAGGCGCAAGGTGAGGCCCGTGGGGTCGGAACCGCCGCAGGTCACCAGGACCAGGGGCCGGTCGCTCCTCCGGGGGCCGGGGTGCCGCGCGGCGGCGAAGCGCTCGTCCAGGAGCAGGAAGTCCGGCCCCAGCAGGGTCCGGGCGGCCCGGGGGTACTGCTCCGGCCGGGCCGTCAGGGCCGAGTTGAGCACCACCTGGCAAGGGGGGAGCTCGCGCCCCGTGTCGTCCAGAAAGACCAGCCAGGCCCCGACCGCGCGGGCGGCGTCCAGAACCGGCGTTTCGGGCGGGTAGGGCAGGTCCACCACCAGGGCCTGCGCGGCGGCCAGGAGTCCGGGCCATTCAGGGGGCAGGGCCGTGGCTTCGCCCAGCTCCCGCGCTCGGGCCAGCCCCTCCGGCAAGGGGCGCATGAGCAGGGTGGTGTGGCAACCCCAGTCCCGGCGCAGGCGGCGGGACAGCACGGCGCAGCGCTCCAGGTGGCCGAATGAGAGGCCGGGCACCCGCCCCGCATCCACCCGGAACAGCACCCGTTGGGGGCGTGGGGCCTCAGGAAAGATATGCGCGAGCATGGGCCGCCACCA
>CAZNSV010000237.1:0-5837 GCA_964575775.1 uncultured Desulfovibrionaceae bacterium | reverse complement strand
GTAACAATCGACAGCGACCAGGATAATGGATCCATACAAATTTTTCCTAACACGGGGAGACATGTCGCAGCTATTGTTGTCTCGCGTGGTCCAAACGCTCGACTTGACCGAAAAAACGCCACAAGCAGTAACCGAGAATTCGAGATGGAGACCAAGGCAAGGACTGAGGACTATGACGACTTTGTTGTTACATTGACCTATTTGGAGCTAATTACGGCATTGGGCTGCACTCCTTAATTAAGCATTTGTTGTTTATATTGTGTCTGGCCGAGAATCAGTTGCTTATTACACACGATGTTGTGATTACAGCTATGAACAGCTGGAGGATTGTAGTACGAATGGAAACTGCAACCCTGCAGGTGAGCTTAGTCTGGAAGTTTATGGACTCAGCACCGATAAAAACCACCTGCCCCTGACCCCCTCCCCACAGCCTGACCCCCTCCCGTCCAGCTCCCGCCCACGCTCCTGCTCCTGGAAGGCCTCTTGGTGGGGCGCAGCGGATCGCCAGGGCCACCCGCAGGGCAGGTCCGCCCCCTTGCTCCTGCCCCCCGCGCGGGGTATGGCTTGGCCTCATTGGCTGAGCCGCAGGCGCGGGGCGCCAATGCGGTTGAACCGTTAGGCGACAAGGAGCGGGGCATGCAGCAGAAGGTGGTGATCGGGTTTTCGGCGGTCATGGCAGGGGCCCTGCTCTGTCAGTGGCTGGCCTGGCGCGTGCGACTGCCGGCCATCATCTTTCTGCTCCTGGCGGGCATCCTGGCCGGGCCGGTGTTGGGGCTGCTGGACCCCGAGCCCCTGCTGGGCGACCTGTTCTTCCCCTTCGTCTCCCTGAGCGTGGCCGTGATCCTCTTCGAGGGCAGTCTGACCCTGCGCTTCGAGGAAGTGCGGGGGCTGCAGCGCGTGATTCGCCGCATGCTCAGCCTGGGCGTACTGACCACCTGGGTGATCACGGCCCTGGCCACGCGGCTGGTCCTGGGCTTTTCCTGGGAGGTCTCCTGCCTTTTCGGCGCGGTGATGGTGGTCACCGGGCCCACGGTGATCGTGCCCATGCTGCGCACGGTGCGCCCCACGGCTGCCGTGGCCAATATCCTGCGCTGGGAGGGCATCCTCATCGACCCCATCGGCGCCATTCTCGCGGTGCTGGTCTTCGAGTTCGTCCTGGCCGGGGAAGGAGGGGGCGGGCTGGGCGCCGGTCTGCTGATGCTGGTCAAGATCAGTCTGGTGGGGGGTGCCCTGGGTATCGGGGCGGGGCAGTTTCTGGGGGTGGCCCTGCGGCGGGAGTGGCTGCCCGACTATCTGCGGAACATGGCGGCCCTGTGCCTGGTCTGCCTGGTCTTCACCCTGTCCAATTCCATCGAGCTGGAATCCGGGCTGCTCACCGTGACGGTCATGGGGGTCTGGCTGGCCAACATGCGGGGGGTGGACCTGGAAGACATCCTGGGATTCAAGGAGAATCTGAGCGTCTTTCTCATCTCCCTGCTGTTCATCATGCTCTCGGCGCGTCTGGATATTGCCCAGTTGGAGGCCCTGGGTTGGCCGGCCCTGGTGGTTTTCGCGGTCATTCAGCTGCTGGCGCGCCCCCTCAATGTGCAGCTGTCGGCATTGGGCTCCGGTTTGCCGTGGCCGGAGAGGCATTTGCTGGCCTGGATCGCCCCCCGAGGGATAGTGGCCGCGGCCATTTCGGCCCTGTTCGCCATGAAGTTGGAAGCCCTGGGCTACGCGGATGCGGAGCTCATGGTGCCGCTGGCCTTTCTGGTGATCATCGGCACGGTGGTGCTGCAGAGCGCCACGGCGCGCCCCCTCGCCTTGTGGCTGGGGGTGGCGGCGGCACCGCCCAAGGGGGTGTTCATTCTGGGGGCCAACGTCGTGGCCCGCATGGTGGGGCGGGCCCTGCGGGACAACGGGGTGCGGGTGCTGCTGGCGGACACGGGCTGGAGCGGCATCAGCGACGCGCGCATGAACGAGCAGCTGCCCACCTATTATGGCAATCCTGCCTCTGAACGTGCGGAACGCTATCTGGACCTCACTGGCTACGGCAAGCTGCTGGCCTTGACGCCCAACGAGCACTTCAACGAACTGGTGTTGCGGCATCTGCGCCGGGACATGGGGGACGGGAACCTCTTCACGGTGGGGCTCAGGCCCTTGCGGCAGGCCCCGGAGGAGGGCGTACGAAACCGGCGCCCCCAAACCTTGTTCGGGGGGCCTCTGACCTATGCCCGGCTGGTGGCCCTGTTGGGCGAGGGCTATACCCAGCGCACCACGCAGCTCACTGAGAAATATGGCTTTGCGGAGTATCGGCGCAGCGGGGGCATTCCCTTGTTCGCGCTGGACCCGCAAGGGGAGTTGCGGGTGTTCACGGCCGAGCAGGAGCTGGAGCCCGGGGCGGGGTGGAAGGTCATCGGGTTGGGCCCCCGGGAGCATCGCCAACAGGCAGCAATTTGAAGTGGGCAGCGCTGTGACAGGTTGTCAGGATTGATTACTTGTTGTCCATAATTTATGCTGGCAATTGCGAACTCGAGTTGGGTATGGCATGGTTGTTATAGGGTATGTCAGATATCCCTTACACCATTCTCTCTTCAGGAGGTCCGGCCATGCGTATCAATTGCCACAGTCACGTCTTCAACCTCCAGACGGTGTTCACGCCGTGCACCAGGCAACTGCTCGCAGACCGCTTGAAGCGGCAGGGCATTGCCAAACCCATCCGGACCCTGCTCGTGAACCTGGCTTCGGCCGTGATCGGGGCCAAAAGCAAGTATGCTCCGGTGAGCGGACTCGGATCCATGGACGAGCTGCGGAAAATTGCCGATACGTTGCAGTTGCCAGACCTGGACGGCACGCCTTTGGAGCAGGGGCCGGGCAAGACCGGGGCGGTCGAGTTGGAGGAACTCCGGGAAAGCCTGCGCGGGGTTGTGCAACTGGACACCCTGTATCAGCAGAAACTGGCCATGGACCGGGCTGTCAGCACCCTGGTGCCCCCGGATGTGGACGCCCGGTACAGCACCATCCTGGACTGGCTGGAATTCCTCAGGACCTCCCTCTCGGGGATGGACCAGATCACGGACAAGCTCTTTTCCGGCATGGGCAAGGACGACGTCATCGTGGCCTTGATGGTGGAGTATTACGCCCCCAATGACCGCAAGGTGGATCGTCAGTACATGGCGCAGATCGAGGGCACCCTGCGCCAGGCCCTGCGGCGTCCGGGGCGGGTGCTGCCCTTTTTCGGGGTGGATACCCGGCGTCCCAACCACTATAAGATCATGCGGGCCTATCTGGAGGAGGGGAGCTGCCTTGGCATCAAGATCTACCCCTCGGCCGGGTTTCCCGTGGACGATCCGTTGATGGAGCGGGTCTTCGCGGCTTGCGAGGAACTGGACGTCCCGGTGCTGGTGCACTGCGGCACGGCTGGGTTCTGCGATTCCCAGTGCATCGACTTCGCATCGCCAAGGCACTGGGATGCGATCCTGCAGCGCCACCCCAAGCTCAGGGTCTGTTTCGGGCACTTTGGGGGCGATGTCTTCTTCGTGCGTGACAATAAAACCATGGAGCAGTACCCGGACTCCTGGATGACCATGATCCTGAAGCTGATGAAAAAGTATCCCGGCCGGGTCTACGCGGACATCTCCTACCACGACGCCTACGGCAAGCCCGAGTTGAAGGAAAAGTACAAGTCCGCGTTCAACAGCATCATCAATCAGTATCCCCACCAGGTTCTTTGGGGCACGGATTACATCATGCTGCTCATGAACATGGCGGACAGCACCTACATCAAGCTTTTCGAGCAGCTGATCTCTGCCTCCACCTTCGACCGTATCGCCAGGACAAACGCCATGGCCTATCTGGGCATCGACGAACAGTTCCGTGAAACCCATCACAGGGCCAACGTTGCACGGCACCTGGAGTGGCTGAGGAAACAGAAGGCTGCCGACAAGCTGCTTCCTCCGACGTCCAAGGCCAAATGGCTGCCCACCAATTTCTAGCCTTTCACCTCAATAGTGCGTTGCGCTGACTTCCTCGGAGCGTGAAGCCCCAACTGAAATCGCTACGCTCCCCAAAAAAAAAGCCCCCGACTCCGGACAACCGGAATCGGGGGCTCGTTGTTCCAGGCAGGGGAGGGGGCTACTGCACGAGCTTCCAGTCGCCGTTCTCGATGACCACCATCTCGAAGGCCTCGGCCGTGAGGCCGTTGTGGTCCTCGGGGGAGAAGGAGAAGATGCCGCTGGTGCCCACGAAACCGGTGGTCTGCTCCAGGGCGTCGCGGATGGCCTTGGGCTCCGCGGATTGGGCCTTCTCGATGGCCTGGGCGATGAGCTGCACGGCATCCCAGCCGTAGCCGCCGAAGGCCGAGACCGGGATGTTGAAGCGGCTTTCATAGTCCGTGATGTACTGCTGCAGCACGGGCTTCTGGGGGTGGCTGTCCGCGATCTGGTCCGCCACGATGAGCTGCCCGGCCGGGAGCAGCACCCCTTCGGCGGCCTCGCCGGCCAGTTCGATGAACTTCTTGGAGGCCACGCCGTGGCTCTGATAGAGCGGGGTGGTGATGCCCAGCTGCACGCGGTTGCGGGTGATCACCGCCGGGCCGGGGTTGGTGCCCCAGCAGATGATGGCGTCGGCCTGGGCGTCCTTGATCTTGGTGAGCTGGGCCGTCATGTCCGTGTCCTTGGGGCCGTAGACCTCGTCGGCCACCAGCTCGAAGCCCTGGGCCGGGACCAGCTCCTTGAGCACGGCGCGTCCGGCCTGGCCGAAGCCGTCGGACACGGTGATGATGGCCAGCTTCTTGTAGCCCTGGGCCGTGGCATGCAGGAGGATGCGCTCCACGGCGTGGCGGTCGGACTGCGGGGTCTTGAAGACCCAGGGATTCACGGGATCCACGATCTTTTCGGCCGCGGCGCAGGAGATGAGGGGCACCTCGGCCGCGGAAAATTTGTTCATGATGGCCAGGGTGTTGCCGGACGTGGTGGGACCCACCACGGCCACCACCTTGTCCTTCTTCAGGAGCTTGTCGGCATTGAGCACGCTCTTGTTCACGTCGGTCTCGTCGTCGTAGACGATGATCTCCAAGGGGCGCCCCAGCAGACCGCCATTGGCGTTGATCTGCTCCTGCAGCATGAGGACGCTGTTCTTTTCCGGCTCGCCCAGAAAGGAGGCCGGCCCGGTGACGGAAAAGATGGCGCCGATTTTGATGGGTTCCTGTGCCGATGCCACGGCGGCGGCACACAGACAGAGCACTGCGCACACGCACGCGACCAAACGTTTCATGCCGAATCCCTCCTCAATGTCCTGGTGCATCGCGTCCGCTGCCGTGAATCCCGAAAGATGGGCGGCGGCACAGTGGCTTGGGGGCCTATAATCTGCCGTCCGGTTACGCTTTGCACGACGTTGACCGCCCCTGCGGCTGCAGGAGGCGGCGTTGCTGTCCCGCAGGGGCGGGTATGATCAGAACTCCAGTGGCAAGGCGGGCGGGGCGTTGCCCTACGGGCACCGCTCTCCGGTGTCCCTGTGTGGAATGAATCGCGACCGATGTCAAGCCGTGGATCACGATTCCGAGAGGCCACGAGGGGCGGAAATCCGGGACTTGCCGCTTCTCCGGTCGGCTTCGGGAAATTTCCGCCCCCAGTGGTGGGCTGCTGTCTTGGCCAGGATCCTTGGGCCATGAATTAACACCGAAAAATCCTACAACGACTTGACTGAACCGCGAACCAGGGCTACAGGGCGGTATCCTACATCTTGTTCACCAAGGGGTCGGCCATGGAGCGAGCCAAAGGGAACCAGTCCTCCCCACTGCGGAGTCCGCACTCCGGAGTGGGGCGCCGTCTTCTGGCCCCGCTGTCGCCCCTGTCGCT
>CAZNSV010000236.1:0-5838 GCA_964575775.1 uncultured Desulfovibrionaceae bacterium | reverse complement strand
GCATCCAGGTGCTCAGGCCCCGCGCCCCCCGCTGGGACCACCTGGCCGGAGCCGCGGCGGAAATCGGGGTGCTCTGCAGCACCCTGGCCCTGCTCACGGGCTCCATCTGGGCGCGCAAGTCGTGGAACACCTGGTGGACCTGGGACCCGCGCCTGACCACCACCCTGGTGATGTGGTTCATCTACGCGGGCTACCTGCTCCTGCGCTCCATGGACCTGGACAAGCGGCGGCGGACCACCATCTGCGCCGTGGTGGGCATCGTGGCCTTCCTGGACGTGCCCCTGGTCTTCTACTCGGCCCGGCTCTGGCGCAGCATCCATCCGGCGGTCTTTTCCCGGGGGGGCGGGCTGGAACCGGAAATGCAGCTCACCGCCATGGTCTGCGTGGGCGTCTGGGGCCTGGTCTGGCTGGCCCTGTGCGGCCTGCGCTTCCGTCAACTGCAGCAGCAGGCCGGCTTGGAAGCCGCCGCGCTGCACAACATCCGCTGATCACCGCAGGGCTCCCCGGCCTTGCATGAAGCCTCACGGAGGGTTGTACCGTGGACCACGTGGATTTCATCTTCGCAGCCAATGCCGTCGTCTGGCTGGGCATCGGCGGCTACCTGGCCTTTCTGGCCCTGGGGCAGCGCCGTTTGGCACAACGTTGTCAGCATCTGGAGCTCTTGAGCCATGAGCAAGAAAACGAAAAAGACTAAGGCCCAACACACCGGCCAGGGTGAACAGCCCCGGCAAGCCGCGGGCAGCACCGGCACCCAGAATGAGGCGGCCGGTTCCCGAGGCCGCCTGGTCATCGGCCTGGTGGGCGTGGCCCTGGCCTGCATCTTCCTGGCCTCCTTCATCTACCGCAGCAACAACCAGGGGCTGAAGGTCCAGCGCCAGACCTCGGGCATGAACCAGGCCCAGCAGGGACAAAACGGCATGTCCGGCGCCATGCAGGAAGCCGTCATGGGCGAAATCGGCAAGATGATGGAGCAGTTGAAGGAAAACCCCAACGACCAGAAACTGCTCCTGGACCTGGCCGACCGTTTCGCCGTGCTCAAGTCCTGGGACCGGGTGGAGATGTTCCTGCGTCGGGCCATGGTCCAGGAACCGGGCAATGCCGACATCCTCTACCGCCTGGGTACGGTCAGCTTCAACCTGGACAAGCACACGGAAGCCGCCGAATACTTCGAGCAGGTGACGGCCCTGGAACCGGAACATGCCCTGGCGCACATGAATCTGGGCATTCTCTACAAGCATTACCTGGACGATCCCGCCAAGGGGGCGTCCTATTTCCAGACCGTGCTGACCCTGCCCGAGGCGCCCGAGGAAATGCGCGAGGCGGCCCAGGAGGAACTGGGCTCGGAGGCTCCCTCCAAGGCGCAAGCCGCCCCTGAGCTAGAAGAGAAGCCGGACACCGCGGCTCAGGACACTGCAGCACCAGCAATGCAGCCTGAAACCGCCGCTGAATCTGGAGCGCCGGCCTCGGAAAACGATCGTCCCGCGAGCCAATAATTCCGGCCCAAGCCAGGACTGGGGCGGGCCGAGACCGACTGCCGCCATTTGACAGCAGGGGTCCTTTGGTGGCATAGCTTTTTGCTGTCTGACCGGGATATTTTCCCGACGCAGCAGGGAAAAGGACCGTTGCCGCGTGAGCCGCAACCGGAATGGTACCATCGTCGGCCCCCGCCTTTTCCGGGGTCCGAAGGCAGTCGAACCCGTCACGTCGAGGTGCCGGGCAACCTTTATGTAACGCAGAGCGTCTGGAGGAAAAGCATGCATCGCAAAGGATTCATCGCAGTTCTCGTCCTGGGGCTGACCCTGCTGGCCGGCGCCGCCTTTGCCGCCGAAACGGTCAAGATCGCCGTGCCCTCCCCGTACACCGGTGGCGCCGCCGCCTACGGTGACAACGTGAAGGCCGGTGTGGAAATGAAGGTGGCGGAGATCAACGCCGCCGGTGGTATCAACGGCGCCCAGGTGGTGGCCGAGTACCTCGACGAACAGTGCGACCCCAAGGAAGCGGCCACCGTTTCCAGCAAGATCGTGCAGGACGACGCCATTGTGGGCATCATCGGCCACCTGTGCTCCTCCGCGCATCTGGCCGCCCTGCCCGCCTACCTGCGCAAAGGCATCGTGGCCATCTCCCCCACCGCCACCAACGTGACCATCAGCGAGAAGAACAAGGACCGCGAAGGCAAGACCTGGTCCTATCGCGTGGTCTACCGTGACGACTTCCAGGGCGCCTTCCTGGCGCGCTACGCCAAGGAAGTGCTGGGCCTGGAGTCCGTGGCCGTGTTCTACGAGAACAACGACTACGGCATCGGCCTCAAGGACGCCTTCGTGAAGCAGGCCGGCGAGATCGGCCTCAGCGTGGTGGGTCAGGAAGCCTACGTCAAGGGCGCCAAGGACTTCACCCCGCAGCTGACCGCCCTCAAGGACAAGGCTCCCCAGGGCCTGTTCATCAGCGGCTACTACAACGAAGGCGCCCTCATCGCCTCCCAGGCCCAGAAGCTGGGCATGGACGTGCCCAAGTTCGGCGCCGACGGCCTGGACAACGTGGACTACATCACCCTGGCTGGCGGTGCCGCCGGCAACACCTACCTGACCACCCCCTTCCTGGAAGAAGTGGCCAGCGACGCCGGTAAGGCCTTTGCCGCCCAGTTCAAGGAAACCTACAAGCGCGACGTGGACTACATGAGCGCCAATGCCTACGACGCCACCGGCATGCTGCTGCAGGCCATCGCCGCCGTGGGTGCCGACCGTGCCAAGGTGCGCGACTACCTGGCCGCCATCGACAGCGCCGACAAGGCCTATGTGGGCGTCACCGGCGCCATCTTCTTCGACAAGGACGGCGACTGTCAGAAGCCCGCCTACGTGAAGACCGTCCAGGGCGACGCCTTCGTGCCCGCGGAGAAGCAGCTCGACTAGGGCTAGGAAGAGCGTAACCAACCGGAATTCCAACCGGAACAACACAGCCAGTACAAGGCGCAGCACAAGCAACAAACAGGCTGGACTGGTTCCAGCCTGTTTCATTAGGGAAAACGAGGGGGCGGTCTGCAGGCCGCTCCCTCCCTCCCGGACCCCAGCGCCCTTCCCACCTGGCACAGCCGGCCCTGCAGGCTTATCCGGAGAACCGCCTTGCTGGAACAACAACTCATCAACGGGCTGACCCTCGGCGTGATCTACGCGCTCATCGCCGTGGGCTACACCATGGTCTACGGCGTCATCGAGCTCATCAACTTTGCCCACGGCGAAATCTACATGCTGGGCGCCTTCTTTTGTGTCACCTACATCAACGTCGTGGGCATGCCGTTCTATGTGGCCATCTGCGTGGCCATGGCCAGTTGCGCGCTGCTGGGCATCCTCATCGACATCATCGCCTACCGACCGTTGCGCAAGGCCCACAGGTTGGCGGCACTCATCACGGCCATCGGCATGTCCATCTTTCTGCAGAACCTGGCCATGATCATCTGGGGCAGCCGCCCTCGCCCCTTCGCGCAGCACGCCGTGCCCGCCTATCTGCAGGAAACGGCCGTTCAGTTTGGCAGCGTCACCCTGACCTGGATGCACGTCTTCATTTTCGGCATCACCTTCTCCATGATGCTCGGCCTGAGTCTGATCATCAAGAAGACCAAGGTGGGCACCGCCATGCGGGCCCTGTCCCAAAACCGCACCTGCTCGCACCTCATGGGCATCAACGTGAACCAGGTCATCTCCTTCACCTTTGCCCTGGGCTCCAGCATGGGCGCGGTGGCCGGCATCCTGGTGGCCATGTACTACAACACCCTGGACCCGACCATGGGCTACATGGCCGGAGTCAAAGCCTTTTCCGCCGCGGTGCTGGGGGGCATCGGCTCGGTGCCGGGCGCCATGGCCGGAGGCATCGTCCTCGGTGTGGCCGAGGCACTGGGCGCGGGCTACATTTCCTCCCTCTACCGCGACGGGGTGGCCTATGCGGTGCTCATCGCGGTGATCATCTTCCGCCCCTCGGGTATTCTGGGCAAAGCCATGGTCGACAAGGCCTAAGGGGAACGCGGTGATGAACAAATCCAAACTCTTGTTCCTGGGCGGCTTGGCGCTGGTCCTGCTCTTTCCGCTCACGCCCCTGTCCAATGAATACATCCTGCACGTGCTGACCCTGATCATGGTCTACATGGTGTTGGCCATGGGGCTGAACATCGTGCCCGGGTTCTGCGGACTGCTGAACCTGGGCTTTGTCGGTTTTTACGGCATCGGGGCCTATACGGCCGGGCTCCTGACCATCCATTACGGCATGAGCTTCTTCCTGGTGGTGCCCCTGGCTATGCTCAACGGTGCCTTGTGGGGTGTGCTCCTGGGCGCGCCGACCTTGCGCCTCACCGGCGACTACTTCGCCATCGTCACCTTCGGCTTCTCGGAGCTGGTGGTCCTGGTGCTCACCAACGAGATCTGGCTCACCCGGGGCCCCCTGGGCCTGCCGGGCATCGATCCCGTGAACATCGACCTCTCCTGGCTCTCCAAGGCCCTGAACCCGGCCTGGGACTGGTACTACGAGTTTGACGGCAAGACCCCCTACTTCTACCTGGGCATCATCATGGTGCTGGCCATCTACTACCTGCTGGGGCGCATCGAGGACTCCCGGCTGGGGCGGGCCTGGTTCGCCATCCGCGAGGACCAGCTGGCCGCCGCCAACTGCGGCGTGAACATCCTGCAGTTCAAGGTCATCGCCTTCGCCATCTCCGCCGGCATCGGGGCCATTGCCGGGGCCTTCTTCGCCCGCTGGACCATGTTCCTCTCCCCGGACATGTTCAAGTTCTGGGAATCCTTCCTGGTGCTGTGCATGGTGGTGCTCGGCGGCCTGGGCAACACCAAGGGCGCGCTCATCGGTGCCACCATCCTGGTGGCCCTGGGAGAGATCCTGCGCTGGGCCCTGCCCCACTTCGGCCTGCCCACGGAAACGCGCTTTCTGGTCTACGGCCTGATCATGATCCTGATCATGCGCTTCAAGCCCAGTGGCTTCATCCCCAAGATCGGCGACACGGGCATGAACAGCCCGCTCATTGTGGCCTTACGCAAAAAACTGGAATCGGCAGGGACATAGGAATTCGAGGCGCCGGTCACCACGACCGGCGCCTTCCAGCGAACGGCGGGTGCACCCCCGGCCGCGACGCGCGAGGTCCCGCATACCTTCGGCTCACTCTAACGACACCAGAGCGCCATGGACACCACGCAGAACAGCATCCTTTCCGTACAGGGCCTGACCAAACGCTTCGGAGGGCTCCTGGCCCTCAACGACGTGACCATCGAGGTCCAACGCGGGGAAATTCTCGGGCTCATCGGGCCCAACGGCGCAGGCAAGACCACGGTCTTCAACTGCCTCACCGGGGTCTACAAACCCACCTCCGGCACCCTGACCCTGCGGGCCAAGGGACAAAGCGCCTCCATTTCCGGACGCAAGCCCGAGCAGGTGGTGGCCCTGGGCATTGCCCGCACCTTCCAGAACATCAGGCTCTTCCAGGAGCTCACCGTGCTGGACAATGTCCGCATCGGCCGCCACGCCCGCACCTCCGCCAACCTCCTGGGCGCCGTGTTGCGCACCAAACGCCAGAAGGAAGAGGAGCGCCAGATCGTGGAAGAGTCCATGCGCTGGCTGGACTTCGTCAACCTGGGCGCCAAGGCCCTGGACAAGTCCTCCAGCCTGGCCTACGGCGACCAGCGGCGGCTGGAAATCGCCCGGGCCCTGGCCACCGAGCCGGAACTCCTGCTCCTGGACGAACCCGCCGCCGGCATGAACCCCTCCGAAACCCGCGACCTGGACACCCTCATCCACCGAATGCCATATATCTCTCTTTAAGCGCCCAAACCGCTATAACTGCACCCG
>CAZNSV010000235.1:0-5851 GCA_964575775.1 uncultured Desulfovibrionaceae bacterium | reverse complement strand
TCGAGATCGAGCGCGCCGGTGGCAAGGTGCGGCTGATCATCCACACGGCCCGGCCGGGCATCGTCATCGGCCGCAAGGGCGTGGAGATCGAAAAGCTGCGCATGGACCTGCGCAACAAATTCAACCGCGACTTCACCATCGAGGTCAACGAGATTCGCCGTCCGGAAACGGATGCCCAGCTCGTGGCCGAGAACATCGCCCTGCAGCTGGAGCGCCGCGTTGCGTTCCGTCGGGCCATGAAGCGCACGGTGGGGTTGGCGCGCAAGTTCGGGGCCGAGGGGATCAAGGTCGCTTGCGCCGGTCGTCTGGCTGGTGCGGAAATCGCCCGCTCTGAATGGTATCGCGATGGTCGCGTGCCCCTGCATACCCTGCGCGCGGACATGGACTACGGCATTGCCGAAGCTCGGACCACCTACGGGGTCATCGGCGTCCGGGTCTGGATTTTCAAAGGGATGATCCTTGACCAAGAGGTGGAGCAGTAATGTTAGCGCCCAAGAAAATGAAATTCCGCAAGAGCCAGAAGCTGCGTCTGCGCGGCAAGGCTCAGCGCGGGAACAGTGTTGCCTTCGGCGACATCGGCCTGAAGACCATCGAGCCCGGCAAGTTGACCAGCCAGCAGATCGAAGCCGCTCGTGTGGCCATGATGCGCCACATCAAGCGCGGCGGCAAGGTCTGGATTCGCGTGTTCCCCGACCGCCCGGTCACGGCGAAGCCCGCTGAAACCCGGCAGGGCAAGGGTAAAGGCGCTCCGGTTGGGTGGTGCGCCCCTGTGCGTCCGGGCCGCGTGCTGTACGAGATCAAGGGCGTCAGCCTTGAACTGGCCAAGGAGGCTCTGACCCGTGCGGCCCACAAGCTGCCGGTGAAGACCACCATTGTTGTGCGGGAGGGTCTGTAAGATGCAAGCCGGTGAACTTCGTAAATTGACTGCGGCCGATCTTCAGGAAAAGCTCGACGGCTTCCGGCAGGAGCTGTTCAATCTGCGCTTCCAGCATGCCACGGCCCAGCTGGAAAACACCGCACGGATTCCCGCGGTGAAGAAAGACATCGCGCGGGTCCTCACGGTGCTCAAGGATAAGGAAAAGGGGGCCTAAGTCATGGTCACGGAAGAAATCAAGAGCAACAAGCGCGTACTGGTCGGCCGCGTGGTCAGCGACAAGGGTGACAAGACCATCATCGTGGGCGTCGAGCGCCTGGTGAAGCACCCCCTGTACAAGAAATACATCAATCGGCGCAAGAAATACATGGCGCACGATCCCGAGAACCAGTGCCGGGTTGGCGACAAGGTCCAGATCATCGAATCGCGTCCCTTGAGCCGGCGCAAGCGCTGGCAGCTGGTCAAGGTTCTTGAGCAAGCAGTGTAACCAGCCGGTGAGAGGACAAGGACAATGATCCAGATAGAATCGAATTTGGATGTGGCCGACAATTCCGGAGCCAAGCGTGTGGCCTGCATCAAGGTGCTGGGCGGCAGCCGCCGGCGCTACGCCGGGGTGGGTGACATCATCGTGGTTTCGGTGAAGGACGCCATCCCCCACGCCAAGGTGAAGAAGGGCGACGTGATGAAGGCCGTGGTTGTGCGCACCAAGAAGGAAATCCGCCGCCCCGACGGTTCCTACATCCGGTTCGACACCAACTCCGCAGTGCTTCTGAACAACCAGCTCGAGCCCGTGGGTACCCGCATCTTCGGCCCTGTTGCGCGCGAATTGCGCCTGAAGAATTTCATGAAAATCGTGTCGCTGGCACCCGAGGTGCTGTAGGGAACGGCCATGGACAAGAGCAAGATAAAGAAAGACGACAAGGTTATCGTTATTGCCGGCAAGGACAAGGGGAAGATCGGCAAGGTGCTGCGCATCAACCTGAAGAAGGAGCAGCTCCTGATCGAAAAGGTGAACATGGTCAAGCGCCACACCAAGGGCAACCCCTATCAGCAGAAGCCCGGCGGCATCGTGGAAAAAGAGGCCCCGATCGCGGCGTCCAACGTCCAGGTCTTGTGCAATGCCTGCACCAAGGCCACGCGCATCGGCTACCGCTTCACCGAGGACGGCAAGAAGGTGCGCTTCTGCAAGAAGTGCAACGAGATCCTCGATTAACTTGCCTATATTGGGAACGGTCATGACAAGATTGGAAAGTGTGTACAAAGAGAAGATTGCGCCGGCTTTGCTGAAGGAGTTCGGCTACAAATCGTCCATGCAGATTCCGCGGATCAGCAAGATCTCGCTGAACATCGGCCTGGGCGAAGCCAGCCAGAACCACAAGCTCATCGAGGACGCCAACGAAGAGCTGACCCGCATCGCCGGTCAGCGTTCGGTGATCCGCCGCGCCAAGAAGTCCATCGCCGCGTTCAAGCTGCGCGAGGGGCAGGCGGTTGGTTGCAGCGTGACGCTGCGCGGTGAGCGGATGTGGGATTTTCTCGACAAGTTGGTGAATTTCGCGCTGCCTCGCGTGCGCGACTTCCGGGGCGTGCCGGACCGCGGTTTCGACGGTCGCGGCAATTTCACCCTGGGGATCAAGGAGCACACCATCTTTCCCGAGTTGGAAATCGACAAGGTGGACCGCCCCAAAGGCATGAACATCACCATTGTGACCACGGCCACCACTGATAAGGAAGGCAAAGTCCTGCTGGAACAGCTGGGCATGCCTTTCAAGAAGTAAGGAGGAAAGCACGGTGTCTCGTACGTCCCTGGAAGTCAAGGCAAGACGCAAGCCCAAGTTCTCCTCCCGCGGCTACAACCGCTGCCCCATTTGCGGGCGGCCCCGGGCCTTTCTGCGGCGTTTCGGCATCTGCCGTATTTGCTTCCGCAACATGGCCCTGGCCGGCGAACTGCCCGGCGTGCGCAAATCCAGCTGGTAACCTGAGGAGAGTATCATGGCAGTCACGGATCCTATCGCGGATATGCTCACGCGCATCCGCAACGGACATCACGGCTTGCATCGCGATGTGGTCATCCCCAAGTCCAAGATGAAAACGGCCATTGCCGGTATCATGAAGGCCGAGGGATACATCAACGATTACACCGAGGACGAGAAGAACATCACCGTCGTCCTCAAATACACCGGCGGCAAGGCGTCCATTGCCGGGCTCAAGCGCATCAGCAAGCCCGGTCGGCGCGTGTACGTCGGCACCGGCGATATCCCGCGGGTGCAGAACGGCCTTGGCATCTGTATTCTCTCCACCTCCAACGGGGTGCTGGACGGCGATACCGCCCGGCAGAAGAACGTTGGCGGCGAGCTTCTCTGTGAAATCTGGTAGCGAGGCCGAATCATGTCCAGAATAGGCAAACTTCCGATCAGTCTGCCCAGCGGAGTCGAAGTCTCCGTTGGTGCCGCGAGTGTCGAGGTCAAGGGCCCCAAGGGCAGCATCGCCACCCCGGTGCATCCCAAAGTGACGTACACGGTGGAAAATGGCGCTGTCCAGGTGACCCGCGTGGACGATTCCCGCATGGCTCGTGCCCAGCACGGCCTGCGCCGGACTCTGCTCGCCAATTGTGTTGAAGGGGTGACCAAGGGCTTCGCCAAGACTCTGGAAGTCATCGGCGTGGGCTACAAGGTCGCGGTGAACGGCCGTATGGTCGAACTGGCCGTGGGCTATTCCCACCCCGTGAAGATGGAGATGCCCCAGGGCATCGACGCCAAGGCCGAGGGCAACAAGCTGACGGTCATGGGCATCGACAAGGAGCTGGTGGGTGAGGTTGCGGCCCGGATTCGCCGTGTGCGCCCCCCCGAGCCTTACAAGGGCAAGGGCATCAAGTACTCCGACGAAGTCATCCGTCGCAAGGCCGGTAAGTCCGGTAAGAAGTAAGGAGCCAGGCCATGAAACTCACCAAGGAACAAGCGCGCAAACGCCGCAAGGTGCGCATTCGCAAGAAGCTTTCCGGCACGCAGGAACGTCCGCGCCTGGTGGTCTTCCGCTCCAATGCGGCCATTTATTGCCAGCTGGTGGACGACGTGGCCGGGAAGACCCTGGCCGCCACTTCCACGCTGACCCTGGGCAAGGACAAGGGCGGACTTGGCCTGAACAAGGACGCCTCCGCGCTCGTGGGCAAGGAAATTGCCCGGCTGGCCAAGGAGCAGAACATCGAACGCGTGGTTTTCGACCGCAACGGTTATCTCTATCACGGTCGCATCAAGGCTTTGGCCGACGGTGCCCGCGAAGCCGGCCTGGTCTTTTAGCCCGCCAGACTCTGGGGAATGGTCATGGAACAAAATGAACTCGGATTTATAGAGAAGATCGTCTACCTGAACCGCGTGGCCAAGGTGGTCAAAGGCGGCCGGCGTTTCAGCTTCAGTGCGCTGGTGGTGGTGGGCGACGGCAAGGGCAATGTGGGATACGGCTTGGGCAAGGCCCAGGAAGTTCCCGAAGCCATCCGCAAGGCCAATGAGCGCGCGCGCAAGTCCATGATCTCCGTGCCCCTGCTCGAGGGGACGCTGCCTTACGAGATTCTCGGCGAATACGGCGCCGGCAAGGTCATGCTCAAACCCGCATCCAAGGGTACCGGCATCATCGCTGGTGGCCCAGTGCGTGCGGTCATGGAAGCCGCCGGTGTTTCCGATATCCTGACCAAGGCCATCGGGACCAACAATCCGCACAACGTGCTCAAGGCCACCATTGCCGGTCTCGCTGCCCTGCGCAGCGCCGACGAGGTGAGCAAGATCCGCGGCAAGCGGCTTGAAACGCCCAGGAAGTAAAGGAATCTGTTATGTTGACCATCAAGCTCGTTCGCAGCGCCATCGGCACCAAGCCCAAACAGCGCCAGACCCTGGTCGCGCTGGGCTTGCGTCGGCTGCATCAGGAAAAATCCCTGGCCGATACCCCCGCCGTGCGGGGCATGATCGAACGTGTCAAGCATCTTGTCGAGGTGACTGCATCATGAGGCTGCACGAACTGACTTGCTTCCCTGAGGAGCGCAAGAACCGCAAGCGCATCGGTCGCGGGCAAGGTTCCGGTTGGGGCTGCACCGCGGGCCGCGGCAACAAGGGTCAGCTGTCCCGGGCCGGGTCCGGACGGACCCCCGGCTTCGAAGGCGGCCAGATGCCCCTGCAGCGCCGTCTGCCCAAGCGCGGTTTCAAGAACGCTCTGTTCAAGGTGACCTATCTGCCCATCAATCTGGACCGTCTGCTCAGCTTCTTCCCTGAAGAGAGCAGCATCAGCATCGAGGACATCTACGCCAGTGGCCTGGTCAAGAACGGCGCTCCGGTGAAGATCCTCGCCGACGGCGAAGTGACCCGCGCCGTCTCCGTCCAGGCGCACCGCTTCAGCGCCAAGGCGGCTGAAAAGATCACTCAAGCCGGCGGCAAAGCCGAAGCATTGGAAGGTTAACCCGTGGCCCTTTCCGGAGTTGAAAATCTCGCACGTCTGCCGGAGTTGAAGAAGAAGCTCCTCTGGACCTTCTTGCTCCTGGCTGCGTTCCGCGTTGGGATCCATGTCCCGGTTCCGGGCGTGGATGCCAATGCTTTGCAGGACTTCTTCGCCAGTGTGCAGAACACCCTGTTCGGGCTTTTCGACATGTTCTCCGTGGGCGGGTTGTCCAATCTCTCCATCTTCGCCCTGGGCATCATGCCCTACATCTCCGCGTCCATCATCATCCAGCTGCTCACCGTGGCCAGCCCCGAGCTCAAGCGGTTGCAGAAGGAAGAGGGCGCGGCCGGGCGCAAGAAGATCACCCAGTACACCCGCTACGGCACGGTGCTCATCACCGTGATCCAGGGCCTGGGCATCGCCATCGGTCTGGAAGGCATGGCCAGCCCCACGGGGGCGCCCGTGGTCCTCGCGGCCGGCTGGGGCTTCCGCCTGACCACGGTGATCACGCTCACCGCCGGCACCATCCTCGTGATGTGGCTCGGCGAGCAGATCACC
>CAZNSV010000234.1:0-5868 GCA_964575775.1 uncultured Desulfovibrionaceae bacterium | reverse complement strand
CAAAGTCTGCCCTCGCTGCAGGGGAAGCAAGAGGTTTTCCGGTGGCTGCTGCGTGCCGGGCGCCGGTCACGCAATGGTGTCGCAGGCGTCCGGAAAGGCCGACAAGGAGCGGGTATGGAGTTGACGGGTTTGTGGCAGGGCCTGGGCTGGCCACTCATGCGGCTGCTGGCCATGTTGTCCCTGGGGCTGTTCATCGCCAATCTCATCGAGGCCCTCAACTGGACCCACGCCATGGCCAGGTTGTCCGCGCCCCTGGTGCGCATGGGGCGGCTCAAGGACATCACCGGCGCCAGCTTCGCCATGGCCTTCTTCTCCGGTCTCACAGCCAACACCATGCTGGCCGAGGCCCACGGCAGGGGGCAGCTGAGCGACCGCGAGCTCATGCTCTCCAACCTCTTCAACAGCCTGCCCACCTACTTCACCCACCTGCCTACCATGTTTTTCATCACGCTGCCCTTCATCGGGGGCGCGGCCTTTCTCTACGTCGGGCTCACCTTCCTCTCCGCCATCCTGCGCACGGCCTGCATCGTGCTGTTGGGGCGGCTGCTGCTGCCCCCGCTGCCCGAGGGCTGCGTCACCTGCCGCCTGGACGAGCACAAGAGCCGGGGCTGGAGCGAGGCCCTGCGCAAGAGCTGGCAGCGCTTCAAGAAGCGTATCGGCAACGTGGCCCTCTACACCGTGCCCATCTACGTGGCCCTCTACGCCCTGCGGCAGTGGGGCTTTTTCGAGTGGCTGGAGCGGTTCATGGCCGAGCACATGGGCGTGCTCTCCTTCCTGCCGCCGCAGGCCATCGGCATCGTGGTCTTCCACGTACTGGCGGAATCCACGGCTGGCCTGGCCGCTGCCGGGGCCCTGCTGGACGGCGGTGGGTTGGGCGTCAAGGAGATCGTCATGGCCCTGTTGGTGGGCAACATCCTCTCCACGCCCATGCGCGCTTTCCGTCACCAGTTTCCCTACTATGCCGGAATCTTCAAGCCGGCCATGGCCATGCGGCTGCTGGTCTGGAACCAAGTGCTGCGCAACGCCAGTCTGGCGCTCATGGCCGTTTTGTTCTACTTTTTCGGCGACCCGCTGGTCCGCTGGGTCACGTGAGGTGTGATGTGACGGTACTGGTGCCCATTTTCGCGGTGATCCTGCTGGGCGTGCTGTGCAAGCGCAGCGGCTTCCTGGACGAGAGCTTCTGGTGGCAGGCCGAGAAGGCCACCTATTACGTGTTTTTCCCCTGCCTGCTCATGGGCAACCTCTCCACCGCCCGCTTCGGGGATTTCGCCCTGCTGCCCATGGGCGGCGCCATCGTCACCGGACTGCTCACGGTGAGCGTGCTGGCCCTGTTCCTGCGCCGCTTCCTGCGCATGGACGGCCCGGCCTTTTCCTCGCTCTTCCAAGGGGCGGTGCGCATGAACACCTACGTGGGCATCGCCGGTGCCTCGGCCCTGGCCGGGAGCGACGGCGTGACCCTCTCGGCCATCGCCATCATCGCGGTGGTGCCCCTGGTCAATGTGCTCTGCGTCACCGTGCTGGCCCACCAGGGGCGCGGCAACGGCAAGGGCGGGCTGCTGGGGGTGCTGCGCCAGGTGCTCTCCAACCCCCTGATCCTGGGCTGCCTGGCGGGCATCGGCCTGAACCTGGGCAATGCCCAGCTGCCCCAGGCCGTGTTCGAGGTGGTGCACATTTTGGGGCGCACGGCCCTACCCCTGGGGCTCCTGGCCGTGGGGGCCGGGCTGCGCTTCCGGATGCCCGGGCGCAGCGTCAAGGCCCTGTTGGTGGCCTCGCTGCTCAAGCTGCTGCTGCTGCCCGCGGTGACGGCCCTGGCCTGCACCCTCTACGACGTGCCGGAGACCGGTCGGCTCATCGCGGTGCTCTTCACGGCCCTGCCCACGGCCAGCTCCTCCTACATCCTGGCCCGACAGATGGGCGGGGACCACGAACTCATGGCCGCCATCATCACCGGCCAGACCCTGCTGGCCATGGCCACGCTTCCGGCGGTGATCATGGTGTTGGGTTAGAGCATGTTACCATTGGGAATGGTTAAATGCTCTTGTGCATTTTCCTGAAACAATTGGCAATTGTTTCAGGAGGGAGCCTTGTTTCAAGGCGAAAATGCGCTAGGCTGGGGGGCGATTCCCGCGAAACAAGTCCCATGAAAAAGCCCCCCACCCGGAACCGGGGCAGGGGGCCTTGATGTGCGTCCGCTCAGCCGGGCTCAGATGCTGTAGATTTCCTTGCCGGGCACGATGGGGATGTTGTTGCGCTGCAGGATTTCGATGGCCTGGTCGGTGCGGTCGAAGCGGAAGATGAGGATGGCGTTCTGTCCGCTCTGCTGCACGAAGGCGTACATGTACTCCACGTTCACGCCTTCCTTGCTCAGCACGTCCAGGATGTTGGCCAGGCCGCCGGGGGTGTCCGGCACCTGCACGGCCACCACGGTGGTGCGCCCCACGGTGAAGCCGTTCTGCTTGAGGATTTCCCGCGCCTTGTCGTAGTCCGTGACGATGAGGCGCAGGATGCCGAAGTCGGAGGTGTCGGCCAGGGACAGGGCCCGGATGTTGATGCCGCCCTGGGCCAGCACCCGGGTCACTTCCGCCAGCCGTCCGGCCTTGTTTTCCAGGAATATGGAGATTTGTTCCACTTTCATGGCATGCCTCGCATGGTTTGAGGGGTTCCGAAGAACAACCGCCCGTTATTGCGCGGTCTCGCGCAGGTCGATGACGCGTTTCGCCTTGCCCACGGAGCGCTCGATGGAGTGGGGCTCCACCAGCTTGACCCTGGCCGAGACGCCCAGAAATTCCTTGATGGCCTTCTGGATCTGGGATTCCTTGCGCTGCAGGTTCTTGATCTCGTCGGAGAACATGGCCTCGCTGACTTCCACCTGCACCTCCATGCTGTCCAGATTGCCCTCGCGCTTGACGATGATCTGGTAGTGGGGGGAGAGGCCCTGGGCCTCCAGGAGCAGGCTTTCGATCTGCGAGGGGAAGACGTTGACCCCGCGGATGATGAGCATGTCGTCGCTGCGGCCCAGGATGCGCCCCATGCGCACCATGGTCCGGCCGCAGACGCAGGGGGTGTAGTCCAGGGTGGTGATGTCCCGGGTGCGGTAGCGGATCAGGGGGATGCCTTCCTTGGTCAGGGTGGTGAAGACCAGCTCGCCCTTGCTGCCGGGGGGCAGCACCTCGCCGGTTTCGGGGTCGATGATCTCGGGCAGGAAGTGGTCCTCGAAGATGTGCATGCCGCACTGGGCCTCGGCGCACTCCATGGACACGCCCGGCCCCATGACCTCGGACAGGCCGTAGATGTTCAGGGCCTTGATGCCGCACTTGGCCTCGATCTCGCGGCGCATCTCCTCGGTCCAGGGCTCGGCGCCGAACACGCCGATACGCAGGGGCAGCTCCCGGAAGTCCACGCCCAGTTCCAGGCCGGTCTCGGCCAGGAAGAGCATGTAGGAGGGGGTGCAGCAGATGACCGTGGCCCCGAAATCCTTGAGGATGGAGACCTGGCGCTTGGTGGCGCCCCCGGACATGGGCACCACGGTGGCACCCAGGCGCTCGGCGCCGTAGTGGGCGCCCAGGCCGCCGGTGAAGAGCCCGTAGCCGTAGGCGTTGTGGATCACGTCGCGGGAGGTGACCCCGGCGCAGGCAAAGGCGCGGGCCATGCATTCCGCCCAGTTGCCGAGGTCGCGCTGGGTGTAGCCCACCACCGTGGCCTTGCCCGTGGTGCCGCTGGAGGCGTGCAGACGCACGATGTGCTCGCGGGGCACGGCAAAGAGCCCGAAGGGGTAGTGGTTGCGCAGGTCCTGCTTGCCGGTGAAGGGCAGCAGGCGCACGTCCTCCAGGCTGCGGATGTCCTTGGGTGTGATGCCGCGCGCCTCGAACTGTTTGCGGTAGAAGGGCACGTTGGCGAAGACGCGCTCCACCTGGGTCTGCAGGCGGCGCAGTTGCAGGCGTTCCAGGTCCTCGCGGGGCAGGGTTTCCTTGTCCAGGTCGTAGATCATGTCCGCTCGCTCTCCTCGGCAATGGTCTGAAAGAAATGTCCGCCCGGCCGGGCCACGGGCCGGGGCTGTTCCAGGTTTCCGTGCCCCAAAACCCCCTGCAGGGTCAAGCTAATCCTCTTTTTCACACGGCCTCGGCCGGGGGCGCGTCCAACTCGGCCAAAGCGGTGAGACCGGTCAGCTCGGCCAGACGACGGCGCTCCTGTTCCAGGGCGGCGTCCAGGGCCTCGCGCTTGGCATCCAGCAGGGCCAGGCTGGTCGTGCGTTCGTCGATGTTGCGGAAAAAAGGCAGAAAGACCTCCTCCAGGTCCGTGAACAGGGCCTGGCTGCGCTCGGGCAGCAGGCGGCCCAGCTGTTCGGCGAAGCGTTCGCGCCCCTCCTGGTAGCCCTGCCTGAAGGCCCGGATCCCAGCCCGGCGCTTGAAGGCCAGGGTGTTGATGGCCAGGAGGGCGCCCAGGGTGGCGAACACGCCGCCGGTGACGTCGAAGACCACCAGCTGGGTGGCTCCGGCCAGCACCGCGCCCAGGGCCATGATCCCGCCCCCCATGACGGTGCGGTCGCCCAGACTGCGCAGGACCTGGGGGGAGAGTTCCTCGGTGCCGCGGGCCTCGCCGAGCAGGGTCTTGAGCCGGGCGATGACCTCGTCCAGCACCTCCAGGCGGCGTCCGGCCAGGGCCGGGAGCTTGAGTTCGCCGAACCCGGCCAGGGAGCGCCCCCCGCGCAGATCGTCGAGCAGGCTCTGCATGGCGGCCACCAGCCCGGCGCTCATGGCGGCGGCGCCCTCGCGGGACACCACCTCGGCCTCGGCGGCCAGCTCCCTGGCAAAGCGGGCGTTGAGCTCCTCCACCCACTCCTTGAAGGGGTTCTTGCGGCGGGCGCTGAACAGGCCGGACAAGGAGTTGCGCACCAGGTTGGCGGCGGAGAGCCCGTCCTCGAACTCTTCCACCACCCGGGTCACGTGGGCGTCGTAGGCCTGGAGCAGCCGGGTGCGCAGGGTGACCAGCTCCCGGTCCATGGCCTCCTTGGTGCGCTGCAGGCGTTCGCGGATGCGGGCTTCTTCGGAGCGGTCCTGTTCCAGGGCCTGGTGCTGGCGGCTCAGTTCCTGGGCCGCGTTCTCCAGGATGGTCTGGGCCGTGCCCAGCAGGGATTCCATTTTCAGGGCGTAGTGGCGCCCCCCGGTCACGGTCTCGCGGATGAAGTCCCAGAGTTGGGGCAGGCCGCTCGCGGCCACGGCCGTGGGGTCACCGGACTGGGCGAGCTTGGCCGAGACCGCGAAGATGCGCGGTTCACTCACGCCGCGCTCCTGGGCGTATTCCCGCACCCGCTGCAGGCTGGTGGCCAGTTCGAAATCCGTGGCGCGGTCTTTCTGTTGCAGCACGAAGATGATCTTTTTGTGCCAGGTCTTGTGCACCAGGGCGAAGAAGTCCCAGGCCGAGCGCACGTAGGGATTGAGGGCCGGGAACACGAAGACCACCAGGTCGCTTTCCGGGATGAAGCGTTCGGTGATGAGCTGGTGCCCCTCGATGATGCTGTTGGTGCCCGGCGTGTCCACAATGGCCACGTCCTTGAGGATTTCCGCGGGCAGGGCCACTTCCTTGAGGTATTCCGAGACGCGGCGTTCGGAGCGCTGGGGCGCGTAACCGATCTTCTGGATCACGTCGGTGCAGGGATCCGGCGCCACGCGGCAGATTTCCTCGCCCAGGAGCGCGTTGATGAAGCTGCTCTTGCCGGACTTGACCTCGCCCACCACCACGAAGAGAAAGGGCTGGTTGAGGTTGGCGATGAGCCGGGCCGCGGCCTGGCGGTGTTCCGGCGCGCCCAGCTCCACGGCCAGTTCGTGCAGGGCGGTGAAGAGCGTGGCCATGTCGCTCTTGAAGCGGCTG
>CAZNSV010000233.1:0-5885 GCA_964575775.1 uncultured Desulfovibrionaceae bacterium | reverse complement strand
GGCAGGCGCAGGGCATCCGCCGCAGTGAGCCCCACCCGGGCGAGCAGGGCCTCGGCCTGCTCCCGCGCGGCCGTGCCCTTGAGGCCGTCGAAGTTCTCCAGGGGTTCGGCCACGATCTTCCAGGCCGGCAGCCGGGGATTCACCGCCGCCTGCACGTTCTGGAACACCACCTGCACATTGCGTCGATACTCGCGATAGTCCCGGCCGCGCAGGGTGTGGATGTCGCGCCCTCGCCAGAGTACGGCACCCGCGTCGGGGCGCTCCAGCCCCAGGGCCAGGCGCCCCAGAGTGCTCTTGCCCGAGCCGCTGCGGCCGATGAGGCCGAGACAGCGCCCGGGCTCCAGGCTCAGGGAGACCTCGCGGACAGCGGTGACCTCACGCTTCTTGGCGAACCAGCCACCCTGGCGGTAGCTGCGGCTGACCTGACGGAGTTCAAGAAGGGGCATGGTCGCTCCTCAATTGCAAGCGGTCTGGGGCTGCAGACCGGAGAGATCGTAGTGGGTACGCAGCAGCTCGCGAGTCACGGGGTGCTGCGGGTTCTCGAACAGCGTGTGCACCGGACCGTGCTCCACCAGGGTGCCCTCGGCCATGACGCAGACCTCGCGGGCCATGCGGGCCACGATGGAGAGGTCGTGGGTGACCAGGAGGATGCCCAGCCCCTGCTCCCGACGCAGGCTGTCCAGGATGTCCAGGATGCGGGCCTGAGAGACCACGTCCAGGTCCGTGGTGGGCTCGTCCGCCACCAACAACTCCGCGCCGTGCAGCAGGGCCAGGGCGATCATGACCCGCTGCAGCATGCCGCCGCTCATCTCGAAGGGATAGAGGGGGAGGATGGTCTCGGGATGATCGAAGCCCACGCGGGCCAGGGCCTGGAGCATGCGCGGCCCGTCCTGCCCCTTGAGCTGGGTGCGGGTGGTGTGGGCGGCCAGGGTCTCGGCGAAGTGGCTGTGGATGGTGTGCAGGGGGTCGAAGCAGCTCATGGGGTTCTGCATGATCAGGGCGGCCCGCACGCCCAGCATGGCCCTGTGCTCGGCAGGACTCAGGGAGTCCAGGTCCCGGCAGCAGAGCTGGACCTGCCCCCCCACGCGACGCACCCCCGGGGGCAGCAGTCCCAGTCCGGCCAGGCAGGACAGGGATTTGCCCGAGCCGCTGGAGCCGATGAGGGCCGTGACCTCGCCGGGGCGCACGCTGAAGCTCGCGGTGTGGACCAGGACGCGCTGTTCAGCGCCGCTGCCCGTGACCAGCCGCAGTTCGCGGACCTGGAGCAGTTCGTGGTTCATGCGCCCTCCTGACGGCGTGCGTGGGGGTCCAGGCGGTCGCGCAGGGCGTCGCCCAGCAGGTTGAAGGCCATGACCGTGAGGAAGATCATGAGGCCCGGGAGGATGATCAGACGCGGGTGCTCCCAGATGTACTGACGCGCGTCGTTGATCATCACGCCCCATTCGGGGCTGGGCGGCTGAATGCCCAGGCCGAGGAAGGACAGGCCCGAGACGTGGAGCATCATGTGCCCGATGTCCAGGGTGGCCAGCACCACCAGCTGGGCCAGGACCGGGGGCAGGATGTGGCGCGAGAGGATGCGCGCCCTGGAGGAACCGGCCACCCGCGCGGCCAGGACGTACTCGCGGTTGCGCAGGGACAGCACCAGGCTGCGGATGATGCGCGCGTACCAGGCCCAGTGGGTCATGACGATGGCGATGACCACGTTGACCATGCCCGTGCCCAGGATGCCCACCATGAACATGGCCAGGATGAAGGTGGGGAAGGTGAGGAACACGTCGCAGATGCGCATGAGCAGGGCGTCCACCCGCCCCCCCAGGTAGCCGGCCACGCAACCCACCGTGGTGGCGCAGACCACCAGCAGGGCCACGATGGCCGCCACGGACCCCAGGGAGGCCCGGGCGCCCCAGATCAGCCGGGAGAGGATGTCCCGCCCCAGATGGTCCGTGCCCAGGAGGTGCTCGCCGCTCATGGGCAGCAAACGCTTGGTGAGGTCCACGGCCGTGGGATCGTAGGGCGCGGCCAATGGAGCCAGCAGCGCCACGCCGCAGACCGTCACGGCCAGGGCCGCGGCCACCATGACTATACGCCGTCGCCAGAAAGGTGTTTCGCAGCTCATGTGCGCTCCCCCTGCACCCGGATTCGCGGATCGATGGCCGCGTAGA
This sequence comes from uncultured Desulfovibrionaceae bacterium, assembly GCA_964575775.1. GTDB lineage: Bacteria > Desulfobacterota > Desulfovibrionia > Desulfovibrionales > Desulfovibrionaceae > CAZFCK01. The sequence goes on along the minus strand of CAZNSV010000233.1, from coordinate 3,723 downwards.
GGATGTCCACCACCAGATTGCAGCACACGAAAATGGCGGTCATGACCAGCAGAAAACACTGCAGGATGGGGAAATCGCGGTTGTAGATGGCCATGACGGCGTAGCGCCCCACCCCGGGCCAGGCAAAGACCGACTCCACCACCACGGCGCCGCCGATGAGCTCGCCCAGGTGCATGCCGATGCTGGTGACGATGGGCACCAGGGAATTGCGGAACACGTGCCCCCAGATCACCCGGCGCTCGGAGAGCCCCCGGGCCCGGGCATAGAGCACGGAGCGGGCGTGCATGTTCTCGAGCATGTTGGCGCGCAGGAAGCGGATGTTGATGGCCGTGGACATGAGCGCCAGGGCCATGGCGGGCATGATGATGTGCGAGAAGCCGCCCATGCCCATGGGCGGCAGCAGCTTGAGCGTGACGGCGAAGAGAAAGATGAGCAGGTAGGCGAACCAGAAGCTGGGCATGGACACGCCCATGAAGGCAAAGCCCCGGGTGAGGTGGTCCGCCCAGCCGTCCTTTTTCAGGGCAGCCAGCACCCCCAGGGGGATGGACAAGGCCAGGGTCAGCAGCAGGGCCGCGCCCGTGAGCTGCATGGTGGCCGGCAGATAGTAGAGAATCTCCCCCAGCACGGGCTTGCCCGTGACCCAGGACAGGCCGAAGTCGCCGCGCAGGGCCTTGCCGCCCCAGATCAGATACTGCTCCCAGAGGGGCAGATCCAGTCCCAGCATGGTGCGGGCGTCGGCCAGGGCCTCGGCCGTGGGCGGGATGTTGGAGAGCCGCAGGTAGGCCATGGCCGGATCCCCCTTGGCCAGGCGCAGCATGAGGAACACGATCACCGAAACCAGGACCAGAATGGGAATGAGCACGGCGATGCGACGCAGGATGTAACGGAGCATGGGTGGTTCTCCCGAGGCCCGCCCCCTGTGTTGCTAGAGGGGCGGGCCCGAAGGTCATGACGGCTGTCGGAGGTGGTCTCAGTCCGCCCAGTGCATCCGCTCGAAGGGGATGTACTGTTTCATGGGCGTGAACTCCACACCCTGCAGGGCCGCGGGATGCACCCGCACCGAGGTCACGTAGGACAGGGGCAGGTACACGCACTGCTCGTGCAGGGTCCCCAGAATCTCGCGGTACAGCTCCTGGCGCTGGGCCACATCCGTGGTCAGCAGCACCTGCTGGATCTTGACGTCCAGCTCGGCCTTCATGGGCAGCCCCTTCTGCGCTTCGTAGTCGGCGTGAGAAGGCGCCCGCATGGAGCTGACCATGGAGTGGGGCTCGTAGGGCGCGCCCCAGGTGTCGTTGAAGATCATGCCGAACTCGCCGTCGTTCTGGCGCTTGAGGAAGGAGTCGCTCTCCTCGCCCACCAGGTTCAGGGCGATGCCCACCTTGGCGTATTCGCCCTGCAGGGCCTCGGCCAGGGCCTTCTGCAAGGCGTCGTTGCCGACGAAGCAGAAGTCGATGCGCAGTTCCTCCCCGTCCTTGGCGCGCACCGTGGCGCCGGGGGCCAGGGTCCAGCCCGCGGCTTCCAGGATCGCCGCGGCCTTGGCGGGATCATAGGCATAAGGCGTCAGGCCGAGCACCGAGGGTTCGCAGTACGGCATGGCGGGGGCGAACAGGTAGTCGGCCCGCTGCTCCACATCGAGAAAGATGGACTTGACCAAGAGGTCCTTGTCCAGGGCGTGCTGCAGGGCCTGGCGCACGGCCAGGTCCCGGGTGGGGCCGGAGGCGGAGTCCACCGCCAGCACCCGCGAGGACAGCGGGCCGGACACCGCGGTCTCCAGCTTGCCCTGACGCTGCAGACGGGTGAAGGCCTCCAGACCGATCTGACCGCTGCTGTGCCCCCCGGCTCCGATGATCAGGTCGATCTCCCCGGTCTCCAGGGCAATGACCCGGGATTCGGGATCGGGCAGCACCTTCACCGTGATCTTCTCGATGGCCGGCTTGGGCCCCCAGTAGTTCTCGTTGCGCACGAACACGTCGTACTGCCCCTTGACACTTTCCGCCAACAGCCAGGGTCCGGTGCCCACAGCGGCCTTGATGCCCTGGCCGGTGTCCCCGTCCTCGGGAAAGGCCGATGGGGAGAGAAACCGCAAGGGACGGATCAGGGGCAGTTCCTGCAGAATGGGATAGTAGGCGTTCTTGAGCTGCAACCGCACGGTGAGCGCGTCCACCACCTCGCAGCTCTCGATCTGGTTGATCAGCTCCAGCCACTTGTGGCGGTGGACGTTCTTGAGCACCGCGTCCACGTTCAGCTTCACGGCCGCAGCGTCAAAGGGGGTACCGTCCGAGAACTGCACGCCGGGGCGCAGGAAAAAGGTGTAGGTCCGGCCGTCCTCGCCGATCTCCCAACGCTCGGCCAGCCAGGGCACGGCGCTGCCGTCCGCCCCATACTGGACCAGGGGTTCGTAGAGCATGGCCTGGGCGTACATCTGGTTGTGCGAGTAGAGATGCGGGTTCAGGGGGCCGCAGTTGGCGGTCCAGGAGAAGTTCAGCTCGGTCTTGGCGGCGTGGACTGCTGCGGACGGGAGCAGGGAAAGCCCCAGGGACAAGCACAAAGCCAGACAAAGGCAACGACACACGGCTGCGGCGAATGGCATACGTTATCCCCCGTGGCGCAACGAGATTGCGCCTGTTGCAATGAGTGTAACGCTGGAAATGGTATGTTTTTGAATCGCGTGGCACGAGGGATATGGCAATTGAAAAAAGTTGTCAACAATGCGCAGAAGAAAAAGGCACCCGTGCCTGGCAGCCTTGGCGTTTCGGGAGGAAAAATGGAAGAGAAAGGATGCGCCTTGGTGGCCCTACCGGCCGCGCACCAGTGAAAAAGGCCCCGGGGTGGTGTTCCACGGGGCCTGGGTTCAGGCTGGGGGCAGAGGCGCTTGAGGCACTTCCTGAAACAATTGGCAATTATTTCTGGAGGGCGTCTTGCTGCAAGGCGAAACCGCTCTAAAAGCGCTCGAAGTCGTCGTCCCGGGGTGTGTCCTGCATGTCCAGGCTGATGCCGCCCTTGGCCGCGCCGGGGCGCTTGGCCTGGGGCAGGGCCTTGGGCGCTGGGCGCTGGACCCGGGCCCGGCCGTGCAGGTCGGAGCCCACCCGGAAGAAGCTCATGGTGGAGAGCAGGCTCTCGGCCTGGCTGGAGAGCTCCTCGGAGGTGGAGGCCATTTCCTCGGAGGCCGAGGCGTTCTGCTGCACCACCTGGTCCAGCTGCTGGATGGCCTTGTTGATCTGCTGGGCCCCGGCATCCTGCTCGTTGCTGGCCGAGGCGATCTCCTGGACCAGCTCGGCGGTCTTGCGGATGTCCGGCACCATCTTGTTGAGCATGTTCCCCGCGCGTTCGGCAATGGCCACGGTGGAGGAGGACAGCTCGCTGATCTCCGCGGCCGCGCCGCCGGAACGCTCGGCCAGCTTGCGTACCTCGGCGGCCACCACGGCGAAGCCCTTGCCGTGCTCCCCGGCCCGGGCGGCCTCGATGGCGGCGTTGAGGGCCAGGAGGTTGGTCTGGCGGGCGATTTCCTCGATGATGGTGATCTTCTCGGCGATGTTCTTCATGGCGCCCACGGCTTCGATGACCACGTTGCCACTGTGCTCGGCATCCTGGGCCGCGCGCATGGCAATGGCCTGGGTCTGTTGGGCGTTCTCCGCGTTCTGGCGGATGTTGGAGGTCATCTGCTCCATGGAGGAGGAGACCTCCTCCACGCTGGCGGCCTGCTCCGTGGCGCCCTGGCTCAGG
>CAZNSV010000232.1:0-5895 GCA_964575775.1 uncultured Desulfovibrionaceae bacterium | reverse complement strand
CATGGCCACGCCCCTGTGGTTCAGGACCGTGAGGATGGTGGTGCCGTGCAGCTGCAAGCCCGAATCGTGCTGGCCGTTCATGCCTTCCTCACACCCAAAGGGGCAGTCCGGTGGCTTCATCCACCTCGCGCACCAGAGTCTCGCCCGGCACCGGGGTGATCAGGGCCTCGGCGGCGAAGATGATGTTCCCAGGGGTGGTGTGCCCGCCGATGACCGAGAGGTCCCGCTTGCTCAGGGTCAGGTGCATGTGCACGAAGGGCACCCCGTCCTTGAGGGAGATGTTGCCGATGCCGCACAGGATTTCCATGTGCTCGTTCACGGTGTGGTTCTCGTATCGCTTCTCGTCCTGGAGGTAGTAGCCCAGTCCGGCGGCTTCCAGGGCGCCGATGACCTGCACGCTGCCCCGGGTGATGTTCTTTTCCTTGCACAGGGCGTTGAGGGTCAGGAGCAGGTCCGCGCCCTTGGGCAGGCGGACCAGGATGGGGGTGGTGTTCATGTGCGTGACTCCTTGGTGTTTCGCCCCATGTAAGGGGCGCAGGGTTTGCTGAAAAAAGATCCTACCAGAATTCCTTGCGCTCCTTGTGCTGGGCTTCCAGGTCCTCGTAGCGCTTGCGCTGCTCGGGGGACACGGCCAGGGACTTGGCCTTTTCCGAGTGGAAGCGCAGCTGCTTGAGGTCCCGGGAGTAGAGCGCGGCCAGGGCCAGGTGCAGGTGCGCCTCGAAGTAGCGGCGGTCCTGCCCCAGAGCGCGGCCGTGGTAATAGTGCACTTCCGCGTCCTCCGGCAAGTGGCGCAGGATGCGTTGGAAGTATTCGGCGGCCTGTCCGGGCTGCCCCTGCTCGGTGAGCAGACGGGCGTAGAAGAACAGGGCCATGAGATCGTTGGGGGCCTGGAACAGGGCTTTTTGCAGATACATACCGGCCTCGTCGAAGTGGCCGTGCTTGTAGTGGAAAATGCCCAGCTCGCGGATGAGCAGCGGATCGTCGGGGCGCAGGGCCTGGGCCTGGTCGAAGGCTTCCTGGGCCTTGGCGATCTGGTTCAGCCGTTCGGAGGCGATGGCCTGCCCCATGGCGCGCAGGAAGGGGTCCTCCTCCTGGTTCTGGTGGAAGTACTGCAGGGCCACGTTGGCGTCCGAGTAGCGGGCGCGCAGCAGCATGCGCACGCGCAGGTAGCGGGAGTTGTCTTCCTTGCGCTGCTGCACGTCCAGGGGCAACCGCTTGATGCGCTGGTCCAGGTAGCCCAGCCGTTCCTTGAGGCCGGGGTGGGTGGAGAGGTAGGCGGGGAGTGTGCCGCCCCCGCCGAGCCACTGCTTGCGCAGGATGATCTCGAAGCCCTGGGACAGCCCCTCTGGGGGGTAGCCCGCGTCCACCAGGTAGGTCATGCCCACCTGGTCGGCCTCGCGTTCGTGGTCGCGGCTGTAGGAGAGCTGGGCGGCCTGGCTGGCGGCCATGGAGCCGATGACCACGGTCTTGGCGTGCTCGCCCCCCAACAGCACCCCGGCCAGGATCCCGGCCAGGCTGAGCAGGGACATGGCCTGCATGTTCTCGATGCGCCGGGCGATGTGCCGCTGGGAGACGTGGGCCAGTTCGTGGGCGATGACTCCGGCCATCTGGGCTTCGGAGTCGAAGTTGAGGATCAGCCCGGAGTTCACGAACACGTGCCCGGCCGGCGCGGCAAAGGCGTTGATGGCCGAGTGCAGGATCACGTTGGTCTTGATGGGGAAGGCCTGAGGGGGCATCACCGCCACGATGCGGTCCACCACTCCGCGCACGTAATCCACCACCTCGGGGTCTTCGATCAGGGGCAGTCGCGACTTGACCAGGAGCTCGAACTTGCGCCCCAGCTCGATTTCGTCGGTGATGCTGAACTTGCCGATGCCCAGGATGTTGGCCCGGGACACGGTCATGGGCGTCAGCAGCAGCGCGAGGCACAGCAGGAGGGCCAGGGAGCGGCGCAGCAAACCGTGCAACCCGCACAGACCGCCAGGGCGGCGCGGTTCTCTCGCAGAGGATTCGGTCATGCTTCCTCCCTGGCACGGAGCGGTGGGCTGCCGGTGCCGACCGTGAACCCCGCCTTGCGGCGGGCGGTTACAGGACGTCCCAGACCGCACCGCCGGGGGTGTCGCGCACTTCCACGCCCAGGGCGGTCAGTTCGGCGCGCAGGGCGTCCGCGGCGGCGAAGTCCTTGGCGGCCTTGGCCGCGCTGCGCTGCTGCACCAGGGCCTCCACCCGGGCCGGGTCCAGCCCCGCCCGGCGAATCTTGCAGGCGCGCAGGTCCGCGAGAAAGGCCGCGGGCTCCTGCAGGAACAGCCCCAACACCTGCCCCCAGGCACCCAGGTCGTCCAGGATGCGGCGCAAGAGCTCCCGCGCGGCCTCGGCCTTGCGCAGGGTCTTGTCCTCCAGCACGCGGTTGGCCAGGCGGATCATGCCGAACACGTGGCCCAGGGCGCCTGCGGTGTTGCAGTCGTCGGCCATGGCCTCGGCAAAGCCCTGCTCGTAGCCCGCCAGCTCCTCGCCCAACTCGGCCGGGAAGGGGCTCTTGGACCACTTCTCCCGGGTCAGCTCGGCGCGCAGCAGCTCCTGGGTGGTGTAGATGCGCTTGAGATTCTTTTCCGCCTCATCCATGGCCGCCACCGTGAAATCGATGGGGGAGCGGTAGTGCTTGGTGAGCAGGAAGTAACGCAGCACCTCGGGCAGGTACTCGGCCAGCAGGTCCCGGATGGTCTTGAAGTTGCCCAGGGACTTGGACATCTTTTCCTGGTCGATCTGCACGAAACCGTTGTGCACCCAGTAGTTGGCCAGGGGCACACCCAGGGCCGCCTCGGACTGGGCGATCTCGTTCTCGTGGTGCGGGAAGATCAGGTCCTGCCCCCCGCCGTGAATGTCCATGGGCAGGCCCAGGTGCTCCTCGCTCATGGCCGAGCATTCCAGGTGCCAGCCGGGGCGCCCCTCGCCCCAGGGACTGGGCCAGGAAGGCTCGCCGGGCTTGGCGGCCTTCCAGAGGGCGAAATCCAGGGGGTCTTCCTTTTCCTCGCCGGGGGCGATGCGGGCGCCGGACCGCAGGTCGTCCACGTCGCGGCCCGAGAGCTTGCCGTATTCGGCGAAGCTGCGCACCCGGAAATAGACGTCGCCCGAGGGCGTGGCGTAGGCGTGCCCCTTGGTGATGAGGTCCTGGGTGAGCTCCACCATCTGGGGGATGTGCTCGGTGCAGCGGGGCTCGATGTCGGCCCGGAGCACGCCCAGCCGGTCCATGTCTTCATGGAAGAAGCGGATGTTCTTCTCCGCCACTTCCTGGCTGGAGAGCCCTTCCTCGGCGGCGCGTTTGATGATCTTGTCGTCCACGTCGGTGAAGTTGCGCACGAAATTGACGGACAGACCGGTGCTGCGCAGGTAGCGCACCAGCACGTCGAACACGATGGCGGAGCGCGCGTGGCCGATGTGGCAGTAGTCGTAGGCCGTGATGCCGCAGACGTACATCCGGACCTGGCCGGGGGTGCGGGGAGTGAAGGTCTCTTTCTTGCGGGTCAGGGTATTGTACAGTTGCATGCTGGTGTATCCGGGTCGGGGTAGCGGTTGTTCGCGGCGATGGGCGCGGAGGGCTGCGGACAGTGCAGCGGACAGTGCATGGGAATAATCGACGCGCCCGCCACGGAGGGGGGCGTTGTCGAGCCTGTGTGGATTCTAGACGAGGACAAGGGGCAAAGTCAAACCGGGGTCGATGGGATACCGACCCCGGTGGAAAGCGCGGCGATCCACCTCAGCCGTTGGCCTGCAGGGTGGTCAGGATATCCTTGATGGCCTGTTCCGACCGGGCATGGGGCACCTGGCAGGTCCCCACGGTGTCGTGCCCGCCCCCGCCGTAGGTGAGCATCAGCCGCCCCACATCGGTCTTGCACGTCCGGTTGAGCACGCTGTGGCCCACGGTGATGACGGTGTTCTGTTTTTTGAGCCCCCAGATGATCTGCATGCTCACGTTGCACTGGGGGTGGAGGGTGTAGACGATGAAGCGGTTGCCGGTGAAAATTTCCTCCTGCTCGCGCAGGTCGATGACGATGACGTTGCCCTGCACCGAGGCGCACTTGTGCAGCATGCTCAGGAACAGATCCTGCTGTTCGAAATAGCGGGCCACGCGCTCCTTGACGTCGGGCAAATCCATGATCTTGTCGATGGTCAGGGTCCGACAGAAGCCGATGAGCTCTTCCATGAGCTGGTAGTTGCTGATGGAGTAGTCGCGGTAGCGTCCCAGCCCGGTGCGCGGGTCCATGATGAAGCCCAGCAGCACCCAGCCCGTGGGGGTGAGAATCTCTTCGGCGGTGAGGTCCGCGCTGTCCACCTTGTCCACGTAGCGCATCATTTCGTCGAAGGAGGGCGGAAAGGTCTTGTGCCCCCCGTAGTAGTCCCAGATGACCCTGGCACAGCTGGGGGCGTTGCGGGACACGCCCTTGAACTCCATCTTCATGCCGTGGCGGTGATTCTCGCTGGAGTGGTGGTCGAACCAGAAGCCGCAGCCTTCGGCGTAAGGCACGTTGGCCAGGATGTCGTTCTCCGTGACCTTGATCAGGCCGTCCTGAATATCTTTCGGGTGGACGAACTTCCAGTCGTCCATGACCCCGGCTTCCTGCAGGAGTACGGCGCAGATCAGGCCGTCGAAATCCGATCTGGTGAGCAGCCTCATAGTTCCTCCCTCGAACATTGACTATTGCCCTGACCCCCCTGGGCCGGTAGCTCGTGGGTCCTGGGCTCCGAGCACCGCCCGGATTTCGCATGACCCATTCGTATCCATGACAAAACCCGGGCCTCTTTGCAAGATGAACTGTGAACGCAAGGTCTCCTGCGCTGGAATCAAGCGCGGGTTGGGGTGCCCGGGATCAGGCCCTCGGTGCTCATGCGAGGGAGCAACCTCTTGGAGTCCTTGTTCATCTGCCAACAGCGGCCTGGTCGGAGTCTGCCCCTTGCGTTGCACCGGGCCGCCGAGAGGCACCTCTGCAAGGAGCGTTGCTCATTTAACCTGCTGTTTTGGAAAGGTGATTTTGGCTTGCAGGATTATTCAGGCCCTGGGGCTTAACTTTCCCAACAACTCGGTGTACAGCTCCGTCGGTAGGGAGTTGTGCTGAAAAGCATGGGAAATGTTTGATGAAAATGGCGTAAATGCAATAAATACTCTCGTCCCTTGGTCTCCTTGCCGGGACAGCGTACCGCCCGCTCCGGGGGGTTCTCCCCGGTCCCGGCGCCGAACCACAGAAATCAGGAGCGATTCATGATCAGCGACAAAGAGCGACAGTTTCTCGATGCTGTGCGGATCTTCAGCAAGACCAACCGCTACTACGGCATGATGCCACGCTGGGTGGCGGATTCCTGCAGCGAGGCCGTGGTCCGCAAGGCTTTCGAGGCGGGCTGCGTGGCCTACAGCAGCATCGACGATCCCGAAGCCCCGGCCCTGGAGGGCATGATCCTCACGGACAAGGGCCTCGAACTCCTGGGCACGCAGTAAGGCCGCATCCGGGAGGCGCCGCGTCGCTTCCCGCCCCTTCCGCCCAATGCCGCGGGCGTCTGGTCCGAAGTCGGTGCCGCGCCGCAAGCCGCTGAATCAACCCGCAATTCGTGCATTTTGGCACATGCCGCAGGCAACTGCATATGCAGGGGTGCGCCGGAACTACTGTCCCGACGGGCCGGCTTCAGTTTCCGTCGGCTGCGGGCAGCACGGGAGGAGCGGCCAGGAAGGCCTCCAGACGGGCGACAACCTGATCGTTGCCCCAGAAATTGAACTGCTTGATGCGCTTGGCATGGGCTTCGGTGTTCTTTTCCATGCGCAGCAGCACTTCCGGAAAGTTCTCCAGGGTGATGGAGAACTCGCCAAACCCGAATTCCTTGAGGAAGTAGCCGTTCATGAACTGCTCG
>CAZNSV010000231.1:0-5895 GCA_964575775.1 uncultured Desulfovibrionaceae bacterium | reverse complement strand
AAGCCGAAGACCTCGCCCCGGCGCACTGAAAAGGAGACCTCGGCCACGGCCTGCACCTCCCCAAATCGTTTCTGTAAGCCCTGCACGACGATGGCGTTGTCCATGCGTTCCTCCCTTGCTCTCGTTTCACATCAGGCCGGTCGCTACGCCACCTGCGGTCTGGCGCCCTTGGCTAGGGTGAGCACTACAGCCGGTCAGACATAAAGTATCTGCGCGGACACTTTTTATTGTGATAAAAAAAGAGAGGCTATTCGTCGCCCCTCAGCAGGGCCTGCGCAATGTCCCCCCATTGCCGCAGGGTTGCCTCATTGACCCGGTAGTGCACGTGGAACCCCTGTTTGGAGGGCGCCACAGCCCCGGCGTCGCGCAGCACGCGCAAGTGCTGCGAAACCGCGGCCGGGGTGATCCCCAGAACGGCAGCCAGGGCATTGACGCAGTACATCCGTTGCCTGAGCAGCATGATGATGCGCAGCCGCGTCCCCACAGAGAGAACCTTGAAGATCCGCGCCTGCCGTTCGGCAGCAGCGGCCGCTGCATACGTTTCCAAGTCCATGCGCAGTGACTTAATGGAAGGCGGGGCAGTTGTCGAGCGCGGATTCTCCCGCTGCTTACGTGTTCATCAAGGACCCGAAGTGGAACCCGGCCGTGGAGCCCCTGGCCGTGGATCGCATCCACCGCATCGGCCAGGACAAGAAGGTCTTTGCCTACCGCCCCTCAGCCTGGGGACCAGCGACGAGAACGTCGTCAAGCTGCTGCAGGCAAAGCGCGCGCTGGCCGAGGTCCTGGCACAAGGGGCGACCTCGACCTTCGGGCCGCTGACGCGAGAGGACCTGGAGGCGCTGCTGACGGGATGCCTCTTGACGCTCAAGGGGCTTCTTGTTCATCGCGCAGCAAAAACACCGCAGGGGCAGCCCCGGTCGTCTTGGCTGCCCCTTGCGCTTGGGATGGAGGTTACAACCCCACTTCCCGCAGATCTTCGCCCAGATAGCCCCGCTCGTTCTCGCCCAGAATGCCCAGGGACAGGCAGATCATGGTCCAGAGGTGCACCACGGGAAAGTGCCCCCCATAGTGTTCGGAGAGGTCGTGAATCTGCGAGTGGCAGTTATGGCAAGGGGCGATGCAGTACTTGGCGCCCGTGGCCATGATCTGGTCATACTTGCGCTTGCCGTAGAGACGTCGGGCCTCGGTGTAACCGGACTGCAGGAACCCGCCTCCGCCGCCGCAGCAATAGTTGTTGGAGCGGTTGGGGTACATCTCGATGAAGTTCTCCTCGCCCACCACGGACTTGACCACGAAGCGCAGGTCCTCGGCCACCGGGTCCCCGAAGCTCTTGCGCACCAGCTGACAGGGGTCCTGCAGGGTGAAGGTGATCTTCAGGTCCTTGTTCCAGTCCGCGTTCACGGGCAGCTTGCCCTCGCGGATCCAGCGCGCGTACAACCGGATGATGGATTCGATCTCGAAGGAGGTCTTGATGTTGAACTTTTTCAGTCCGGACCGGACTGCGAAGAGTTCGTGTCCTCACTCCGTGTTCAGCCAGTAGCGGCACCCCAGGCGCTCCACCTCCGCCATCTTGTTGCGCACCACGGCCTCCCACTTTGCGTCGTCGGCCAGGAACATGCAGTAGTTCTCCGCTGCCCAGCCCTTGTCGCTGTAGGTCCAGTCCGCGCCCACCAGGTTCAGGATCTTCCAGAGGGGCACCATCTCGTCGGGCTCGGTGGCCGGTTCACGGGAGTTCTGGTTCAGGAAGTACATGGCGCCGGACTTGTTGACCGGGGCTGTCAGGTCCTTGCAGACCTCCTGGTTCTCCCGGACCTCCTCCAGGATGTCTTCCACCACGAACACGAAATCCTCGGGTTTCACGCCCATGGCGCTGTTGGTCAGCGTGCCGCAGGCCACGTCGCAAGAACCCCGGATGCCCTTGGGCCGCTCCTCGCGGGGCCAGGCCTGACGCGCCTGGTAGACCAGTTGCGGGATGTTGATCTGCATGGGGCAGGCATGGATGCAACGCTGACACATGGTGCACTGCCAGACCCAGGGCGTGGAGGTCACTTCCTCGTCCATGCCCAGGGCCGCCATGCGCAGGAATTTGCGCGGGTCCATGCCCTCCAGCCCCGTGGCCGGGCAACCCGCGCTGCACAGCCCGCAGGTCAGGCAGAGATTCAGGTTGCCGCCTTCGGGCAGCAGGGCCTTGACCGTATCCATGAACACGGAGCGCGTCTTGCCGGTAAGCACCACCGGGGGCAGTTGCGGCTCCAGAACAGAGGTTTGCAGCTCCATGACCGGGCCTCCTTGGCTGCCGGGCCGATGGGACGCGCCAACGCCCCACCGGCCCCCGGGTTCAGACGGTGGCTTCTTCCTTGCTGACCACATTGCCGCTCTGGTCGTACATCATGCCGCAACGCAGATCGAAGTGCCGGTTGATGCTCATGGTGGGGCACACCGAATTGAGCGCCACCTGCGCCACCACGGAGCCGAGGAAGGCCTTTTCGGGGTCCTTTTCCTTGGAGTGGTGGGCCATGAGGATCAGGTCCACGTCGCGTTGCCGCGCGATCTTGAGGATTTCCATGGCCGGATTGCCTTCCCAGGCCTCGAACTGCACGTTCTTGATGCCGCGCACCATGGGCTCGAAGTCATGGGCCATACGCTGCCTGGTGTTGTCGATGAGCCGCATGAGCTCGGTCTGGGTGAGACCCTCGCCCGGCACCACGTTGAAGACGATGAAGTCCGCCTTGTAGTGCCGCGTGAGCTGCCCCCCGTAGAGCACGGCGCACTCCGAGGGCTTGGAGAAGTCCGTGGCCGCCAGGATGGTCTGGAAGCGCTGTTCCTCGCGGGCCTCGCGGGTGACGATCATCACCGGGCAGGTGGCCCGCTGGCTGACCCGTTCCAGGGTGGAACCGGCCATGCCCCAGATCTTGGAGCGCTTTTCCATGTACTCCTTGGTGTGCGGCCCCATGACGATGAGGTCGGCGTTGACCTTGCGCGCGATGCGGATGATCTCGTTGTGCGGAATGCCCGCCGGGACCACCACCTCGCTGTTGGGGGTCTTCTCCAGCCATTCCTTGTAGTATTCCAGGATGTTGTCACGGATGCGGCCGGTTTCGCCGCTGCACTCCAGCCATTCCATCTGCCCCCAGCCCTGTTGCATGCCAGTGACGTGCACCACCGTGAGCCGGGCCTCGAAGCGCCGGGCGAATTCGAAGGCCTTGGCCGCGGCGTGGTGGCAGATCTCCGAAGGCGTGATGGCCAAAACGATTTCCTTGAACATAACCCACCTCCTCGTGTTACGGCGCGACCTCTGCATGCGCCTGTGCGCCTGCTGCGAACTTCGCCATGAACCGCTTCGCCGCCAGATTGCTCTGCAACCCCAGGTCCTTGGGGGCCAGCCCGCAGGCCAGCCCCATCAGTTGGGGCAGGTAGAGCACGCTCACCTCCTTGCGGCCGCTGTCCGCCAAGGCCGCCCCCTGATAGGCCTCCAGGTTCATGTGGCACAGGGGGCAGACCGTCACCACCGCGTCCGCGTCCCCGGCCGCCAACAGGATGGCCCGCACCGAGGGCAGCGCCGCGTCCTGCTTGGTGGCCATGAGCGAGGCCCCGCAGCACTTGGCGCCGTGGCTCCAGTCGAGCACCGTGGCCCCCAGCGCTTCCAGGATGCCGCGCATGGACTGCGGTTGTTCCGGGTCGTCGAACACATGATAGGGGCGCAGGATCTGACAGCCGTAGTACGGCGCCAGGGTCAGCCCCTCCAAGGGGCGCACCACCGCAGCGGCTATGCGCCCGGGGGTGACATCGTCGCGCAGCACCTCCACCAGATGCCGCACCCGCTGTCCCTGGGGCAGACGGAGTTCCTCCACGGCCAGGGCTTCGTCCACGCGTTCGCGCAGGAGCTGATCCGCCTGACACTTGCGCTCCGTCTGCAACAGATTGAGGTAGCAGGCACTGCAGGGCGCCAGCACATCGGCCCCGGGCAGGTGCCGCGCGGCCAGGGCCAGGTTCCGCCCCGGCAGGGCCAGGGCCAACAGAGCGCTCACGGCCTCGGCGGCGCTGGCGCCGCAGCAGGTCCAGTCCGGGATTTCTTGCACCGTGCAGCCGAAGAGCTCCAGGACCCGCCGCATGGACAGGTCGTACTCCCCAGCCGAAGAGCTCATGGAGCATCCGGGATAGTAGGCGTAGTTCATGACCGCCCCTCCAACTCCGCCACCTTGGCGAAGAGCTTGTCCAGTCCGCCGGGACGGCCGGACGCCGGCAGGTGCAGCTTGCCCTTGGCCAGCATGCGCAGCCCCAGGGGGGTGAAGCGCAGCGGCAGGGTCAGGCTGCGCTTGGCCAGGAAGTAGCGCAGCATCAGGGTGCTTTCCTGCAGCCGCCCGTGCCGCCGCACATTGTCCAGAAAGAGCCGGTAGAAGGCGGTACGGGTACCGCCCGCCGTGGTTTCCTGCAGCGCGGCCAGACGCTTGAGCCCGGCCACGGCCTCGGTGAGCTTGAGCCCCCTGGGGCAGCGCAGCTGGCAGCTGTAGCAGCTGGAGCAGAGCAGGAAGGTCCTGGATTGCAGGACTTCGTCCACCTGCCCCAGATGGACCAGGCGCCACATCTGCCGGGGTGTGAAGTCCATGGCATGGGCGTTGGGGCAGGAGCCCGTGCAGGTGCCGCACTGCATGCAGGCGGCCACGGCCTTGCGGATGGCCTCCAGGCCCTGCTCCAGGGCCAGGGCGTTCCCCTCTCCTTCCGAGTGCGTGCGTGTGGCGCCCATCTCAGCCTCCCGTGACGTCGCCCCTGGCGACGGTTTCCAGGGCCGCGTCGATCATGGACAGCACCTGGGTATCCTTGAAGCCCCGCAGCACTGCGGCGCTGTTGGGGCAGGCCGCCGCACAGGCGCCGCAGCCCTGACAGAGCAGCTCGTCCACCAGGATCCGCCCCAGATCCGGAGACAGGCTCCGGGCCCCGTAGGGGCAGACCGTGATGCAGCGGCCGCACAGGGAGCACAAGGTGCCGCGCACCTCGGCCACCACGTTACCGCAGCGCAGGCTGGTCTCGGAGAGCACCCGGATGGTCCGCTCCGCCGCGCCCTTGGCCGAGGCGATACTCTCCTCCAGGTTGGCCGGCCCCCGCGCCATGCCGCAGAGGAACACGCCTTGGCGCATGACATCCAGGGGGCGCCACTTGGCCTCGGCCTCCTTGAAGAACCCGAAGGCGTCACCTTCCACCCCGAAGAGCTCCATCAGTTCGGGGTTCTCTTCGGGCTCGATGCCCACGGCCAGGGACAGGAGGTCCGCATACACCTCCACCACGCGCCCCAGGACCGGATCGAAACCGCTGACCACGGCCTTGCCTTCCGCGAAGCGCACGGCGGGCGCCTCGCCGCTCTGGTAGCGCACGAAATGCACGCCCTTGCGCCGCGCCTCGGTGTAGTAGTGTTCGTTGAAGCCGTAGCTCATGATGTCGCGGTAGAAGACCAGCACCTGCAGCGAAGGCTTGCGCCGCTTGAGTTCCAGGGCGTTCTTCAGGGCCTCGCCGCAGCAGATCCTGCTGCAGTAGTTGCGCTCTTCCTCCCTGGAGCGCCAGCACTGGATCATGGCCACGCAGTCCAGGGCCGCGGCGTCCAGCGTGCCGTCGGCCAGCCGCTGCTCCAGCTCGCGGTGGGTCAGGACGTTCTTGTGGACCCGGAAGCCCCAGTCGTAGATCTTGCTTTCCCGCGCGCCCGTGGCCAGGATCACGGCCCCGTGCTCCACGGCGTGGCTGCCCTGATCGGAGTTGAGCACCGAGAGGAACTGCCCGGTGCGCCCCATGGAGAGCGCCACCCGCGTCTCGGTGTAGGTGTTGATGTTGGGGTGCTTGCGCACCTGCTCCACCAGGCCTTCGAGGAACTTCCGGATGTCGTCCCCGGCCAGGGTCTTGCGCAGC
>CAZNSV010000230.1:0-5921 GCA_964575775.1 uncultured Desulfovibrionaceae bacterium | reverse complement strand
CGGTGAAGGCGCCCCTGACGTGCCCGAAGAGCTCGCTTTCCAGCAGCTCGCCGGGGATGGCGGGGCAGTTCACCGCGATGAAAGGCTTGTCCCGACGCGGCGAGAGTTCGTGGATCAGCCGGGCCGTGAGCTCCTTGCCCGTGCCCGACTCGCCCCGCACCAGCACGGTGTAGTCCGAGAGGGCAATGGCGGCCACGGCCTCGCGCAGGCGCTGCATGGCCGGGCTCTCGCCCATGAGCCGGGTCTCGCGCCCCCCGAGCAGGGTGCGCAACCGGGAGTTCTCGTCCTTGAGTCGGGCCCGCTCCAGCCCCTTCTGCACCACCCGGAACAGCTCCTCGGGCTCCACGGGCTTGGTGAGAAAATCGTAGGCCCCGGCCTTGAGGGCCTCCACGGCGGTCTCGATGCTGCCGTGGGCCGTGAGCATGACCACGGAAAGCTGGGGGCAGGCGGCCAGGGCGGCGGTGAGCAGGGCCAGGCCGCTCATGGCCGGCATGCGCAGGTCCGTGATCATCAGTTGCACCCGCCCCTCGTTGACCAGGTCCAGGGCCGCGGGGCCGGAAAAGGCCTCCCGCACCGTGCAGTCCGGAAAACGTGCCCGCAGCAGCCGGGCCAGCCCCCGGGCGAAATCCTCCTGATCGTCCACCACCAGGATGCCCTGGGCCGTACTCATGCCGCGCACTCCACTGGGGGCGTTTCCGCCTCCGCCGCCGGAAGCCGAATCTCGAACACCGCGCCCCCGGTCTTGCGGTTGCCCGCCTCGATGCGCCCCCCAAGATCACTGACGAACCCGTAGACCACGGTGAGTCCCAGGCCCGTACCCTTGTTGACCTCCTTGGTGGAGTAGAAGGGGTCGAAGATGCGCGAAAGGTCGGCGGCCGGGATGCCGGGGCCGTTGTCCGCCACGCGCAGAAGCACCTCGCCGCTGTCCGGGTCCACACCGGTCTGGACCAGGACCTCCCCCGTGCCGTCGGGCACGGCGTCCAGGGCGTTGAGCAGCAGGTTGGCCAGGATGTGCTCCAGGGCGTGGGGGACCATGCGCACCAGGGGGGCCTGGCCGCCCAGGGCTTCCAGTTGCAGGCGCACGCCCCGCTTCTCGGCCTTGAGGCCGAAGACATGCACCACGGCCGCGGCTTCCACGGCCAGGTCCACGGGCTTGGCGGCCCCGGCCTTGGGGCGGGCGAAATTCAGGAGATCGCGCAGCACCCGCTGGGCCTGGCGGGTGTGCTTGATGATCACCTCCAGGTCCTGCTGCTGCTGCGGGTCGCGGAGCCCGGTCTTGAGCAGCTCGGTGTAGCAGAGGATCACGCCCAGGGGGTTGTTGATCTCGTGGGCCAATCCAGCGGCCAACTTGCCCACGGAGGCCAGCTTTTCGGAGCGGGTGACCTGGGTCAGCAGGTTCTTTTCCGCCGTGACGTCACGCACTGCCACGATGACCCGGTCCGGGGCGTTGTCCTGGGCCGAGTGCACGGGGTAGAAGCTCACCGCGAAGGAACGCCCGGCGATGTGCAGCTCCCGGGAGTGGAAGCCCGTGCCCTGCAGGGTCTGCTGCAGGTCGCAGAGATCCTGCCCCTTGCCCGCGCACAGGAGGGGCAGCAGCTCGTCCTGCCCCTGCCCGCCCAGCTCCCGGGCCAGGGTGCGAGCGGCCTGGTTGCCGGTGACGGCCCGGCCGGAACGGTCCACCAGCAGCAGCGGGTCGGAGATGCCCTCGAACACGGACTGCAGGTTATCCATGTGCCGCATGAGGTTGTCCAGGGCGCCCAGATTCTCCACGGCCACGCCCAACTGGCGGCCCAGGGCCCTGAGCACCTCATGATCCTGGGGGCGGAAGCGGGCGCCGGGCTGGCGGTACAGGCACAGGAGCCCCTCGGTGTACCCCTGGGACGACTCCACCGGGATGAAGGCGCGCCCCTCTTCCACCAGGGCGCGGCAGTCGGAGAGCAGGTGCAGCCAGTCCTCGGGCAGGTCCGGCCTGGCCTCGCTCTCGGGCCAGGCATAACTGGAATGGGAGGACAGGGCGCAGACGTAGACGGCCTGTTCGAGATTGAAGCGGCGCACGATGAGCGGCAGGCACTGGCGCCAGAGCTCGGCCCGGGTCTGGCTGCGGTTCAGCCCGGCCAGCAGCTGCACGAAGAGGTTGACGTCGGCCTCGCGGCTCCGGGCCTCGCGCCCCAGTTCGTCGGTACGTTCCGCGACCTTGTCCTCCAGGTTGGCGGCATAGTCCTGAAGCTGGGCCCGGGTCTCGTAGAGATGCTCGCCAAGGCGCTCCATGCCCTGGATCATGGCGTCGATCTCGTCGCCCTTCTCCACCTGGCGCAGCAGCTCGGTACCCTTGTCGTCGGAAAAATTGCGCTTGAAGAGGCTGGTGAGCACCCGCAGGTTGTTGACCACCACCCGCTTGAAAACCAGGTTGGTGAAGGCGAAAAAGAGCAGCATGGCCGCGCAGAAGATGACCAGGTAGCTCATGACCGCGCCGCGCACCTGGCTCACGGCCGCGGAAAAGGGCAGGCCCACGAAATCCAGGCCGTCCAAGGCGCCCAGTTCGTGACCGAAGCCCCGGGGGCCGTACAGGGTGGCCAGCTCTTTTGGCGCGTCCTCGGGTTTGCCGTGGCAATACATGCAGGAGGCCTCGAAGCGCACGGGTCGGGCCATGACGAAATACTCCACGCCGTCCAGCTTGCGGTAGCCCTGCCAGAGCCCCCTGCCCGGCTCGGCACGGAAGGAGTCGATGAGCGCCGTCTCCTCGGCCGTGGCCTCGTACTTGGGGTTGCGGGCGTTCTGCGCCACCCGGCGATAGATGTAGGGGCCGGCCGCATCCTGGATTTTGTCCATGATCTGCCGGGAGATGAAGGAGGAGCTCATGGCCTCGATGACAAAGGTGTCCTGCAGCTCCTCGTACATCTTGGGGCGCAGGACCTGGCGCACGTAGTGCTGGATGGAATCCACCTGGGCAAAGACCAGCTTGGCCTTGTCCTCGATCTCGCCCTCCAGCACCTGGCGCATGTGCACATAGAACCCAGCCGCCAGGATGAAGGCGATGACCGTGGAGGCCAGGGCCAGGCCCAGCAGGAACTTGTTGTGCAGGGAGAGGGAGGAGATATTCATGACGGCTCGGTGGCGTGTGGCACTCTCGTTGCTTCCATAGTGTGACGCTTTGGCCTGCTTGGCAAGAGCGCGACAACGATAATTCCGATTTTCCTTGACCGCACACGCCACATGGGTCACGTTGAAACTGCCAGCCCCTTAAGAGCATGTTACCAGGGGAAATGGTTAGATGCTCTTATGCATTTTCCCGAAACAATTGAGAATTATTTCAAGAGGGAGCCTTGTTTCAAGGCGAAAATGCGCTAGCTCGTCAACCAAAGGAGCCCCCATGGACCCCACAAGCGTCTCTTTCCCGGTCGCCGTCGGCCTGGCCCTGCTCCTGGGCCTGGCCTGCACCGACCTCTTCTACCGCTTCTGGAAGGGCTTTCTCGGCTGCCTCGCCGCCATCCACCTGCTCGTTGGGGGGCGCATCACCAAGCCGCAGTTCCTCCAGCGCCTGGGCCTGCACCTGGTCACCGCCCTGGGCAGCTGCGTCATCCTCGTCCTGGCTTTCCGGCTCTATCTCCAGCTCTGGAGTCTGGGGCACAGCGAGACCGAACAGGTGGTCTTCTTCCTGGGCTGCATGGCGCGCCTGGTGCCCCTGATGTTCGTGATCAAGCGGGAGATCGAGGCCCTGTTCGACACCAGGTAGCCCCCTGGCTCAGTCCTTGTCCCGCGTGGGCGCCAGGGCGGAGCGCATGTGCAGGTCCGCGTCGCCGGTGAGCTTCACGTCCGTGTAGAAGAACATGCCCACCTCGATGCCGCGCTCCTGGATCATGGTGGACATGGCGTTCCAGGTGGGTGAGACGGTGCGCAGCTGGGGCAGCAGCACCCAGAACAGGAGGGCGATGCCCCCCAGACAGGCGAAGAACCGCGTGAATCGCGTCAGGTATGGCGTGCTCGGCTCGACCATGGCATCCTCCGAAGAACGCCCGGGACTCCCGCGAGCCCCGGGCGTTGGCAACTGTGTTGACTAGATCTTGGCGGTGATGTCCGGGAAGACCAGGTAGAACATGACGTAGGCCATGACCAGGGTCAGGATCAGGTTGAAGGTCTGACCGCAGACGTAGAGGATCAGCGGCTTGCCACCCTTGAAGTGGTGCGCCAGCTCACGGAAGTCCGTGGCTAGGCCGATGGCCGCGAAGGACAGGCAGAAGAACCAGCCGCGGAAGTGGCCGGAGAAGCCGCGCAGCACGCCCTGATCGATGAGGGCGTTGCCCGCGTCGGCGCCCAGGTTGGAAACCAGCAGCGAGAAGACCACGGAAGCGGTGAGGAAGCCCAGCACGAACTTGGGGAAGCGGTGCCAGATTTCGGTCCAGTGCACGCGCTGCCCGGGCACGCAGTCCACCGTGGTGCACCAGTAGACCGCCACGCCAAAGGCCGTGACGCCGATGAGCACGTTCTGGATCATCTTGATGGTGGCCGCCACATAGAGGGCCTTTTCGTTGAGGAAGGCGCCCGCGGCCGCCACCGCGCCGGTGGAGTCGATGGTGCCGCCCATCCAGGCGCCGCCCAGGATGAAGGGCATGCCCACGGCCTTGATGATGGCGGGCAGCACGATCATCATCACTGCGGTGAAGACCAGGGACAGGCCGATGGCCAGGGTCAGTTCCTCCTTCTTGGCCTTGCAGGCCGCGGCCGTGGCGATGGCCGCCGAGGTGCCGCACACGCTCATGTCCGCGGAAATGACCATGTTCAAGGTCTTGGAGGGCATCTTCAGCACCTTCTGACCGAAGATGAAGGTGCTGATGAGCACGATGGGCGTCACCACCCAGGCCACGAAAATCCCCGGGATACCGATGGCCACGATCTTGTTGAAAAGCACTTCGGCACCCAGCAGCACGAGACCGGTCTTGATGTAGTATTCCACCTCGAGCGCCGGCTTGATCCACTTGGGCGTCCCGATGGTGTTGGAGATGATCATGCCGATGGCGATGGCCCAGATGGCGTACTCCACGCCCCAAGTCTTCATGGTGGCCTGCCCGGCCAGCATGTAGGAGACCACGCCCACCAGGAAGACCACGGGGAAGCCGATCAGGAACGCCTTCACGTCCTTGCCCATGCACCAGGTGCCCACGCCGAACAACGCACCCAGCAGCAGCATCAGGCCGAAGAGCGAGGGAATGAGGTTGTAGGGCTTGGTGTTGGCCTTGGCCTTGGCCTTGGATTCCTTGTCCTTGGCCTTGAGCCAGACCGCGATCTTTTCCTCGGCCGTGGCGTTCAGCCCCTCGTCCTGAAAGGCCGCAGACTCGGCCGCAGCCTGGGCCGCCAGGGCATCCTCGCGCGCCGCCGCGGTGTTGGCCTTGGCCTCTTCAAAGGCCGGGGCGTTCTTGGCGCTGATGGCCTCGGCCTCGGCCTGACTCAGCATGAACGAGGCCCGGGGATTGTCCGACCACCCCTTGGGGCTGGCCAGAAACGCGTTGAGGGTCTTGCCGATGTCCGTGGAACTGCCCTTGACGCTGCCCTTCTGCGCCTTGGCCTCGTGCCAGGCCACGGTCTTGAAGGGCGCCCGGGCCGCTTCCTCCCGCATCACGCCGTCGGCCTTGGCAAAGACCTCGTCCATGCCCGCCGGTCTGTTGTTCAGGTAAATGCCGAGCCCCACGGCCAACACGAGAAAGCCCAGCCAGATGGCCCAGTAGTCCTCTTTTTTCCACAGGTCCGAAAAGCTCGATGTGGCGCGGTCGACCACAATGTCGGACTGTTGCTGCTGCGCTGCTGCTTCTGACATCCTGAAAACCTCCTTGGGGTGCTGGGCGCCCCTAACCCAGGTCCGGGCGCCCTGATGTTCGTTACCGCCCCAAAAGCAAGAGGTGTTCCAGTTTTCACGAGCACGCATCATC
>CAZNSV010000229.1:3626-5923 GCA_964575775.1 uncultured Desulfovibrionaceae bacterium | reverse complement strand
CGCGGCTGACCAGGCCAAGCCCTGGCGCGTGGGCACCTGGAAGACCGCCCAGACCATCCAGCCCTATTACTGGCGCGACTTCACCGACCAGGCCGTGGAGGTCTTTCCCTTCACCAATCCCGCGGACCAGAAAGCCGCGCTCCTGGCCGGAAGCCTGGACATCTGCGGCACCACCCTGGCCCACGCCATTGCCTCGGCCGCGCGGGGCGAGCCCGTGGTGGTGGTGGCCTCGCTCTGCAACAAGGCCTCCGCCCTCGTGGTGGGGCGCAAGGCGCCCATCCACGACCCCGCGGACCTCAAGGGCCGGACCATCGGCTACGTGCCCGGCACCATGCACGAAATCCTGCTGCGCGAACTGCTCTTCCAGCACGGCCTGAACCCCCGGCACGACGTGACCCTGCAGCGCGTGGACTTCTTCGACATGGGCACGGCCCTGGCCAAGGGCGCCATCGACGCCTTCCTCTCCGGCGAGCCGTTCCCGTCCCTGGCCGTGCACCAGGGCTACGGGCGCATCCTGTCCTATCCCTATTTCGAGGAGCAGGTGGGCACCATCAACGCGGCCCTGCTCACCACCCGCCAGGCCGTGGCCGAGCGGCCGGACCTGGTCCAGGCCCAGGTGGAAGCCCACGCCCGTGCCACGGAGTACCTGCGCGGACACGAGGACGCCTGGCTCGACGCCGCCTCGGCCTTCGGCACCGAGCGCGAGGTCCTGGTGCTGGCCGCGGACAACATCGAACTGGTCTGGGACATGGACGAGGCCTACGTGCGACGCGTGGCCGCGCTGGGGCGCCGCATGCACGACCTGGGGCTCATCGACAGGGAGCCGGACTACGCAGCCCTCGTTGATCTGCAGTTCGTGCAACGTCGGAAACAGGGGCCATGAGCCGGACCACCGCCTCAAAAAAACCACTGCCCCTGCTGCTGCCCTGCATTCTGCCCGCTGGACTGCTCCTTTTTTGGGCCGGGTTGAGCTACGGCGGCCTGGTGCCGGACTACCTGCTGCCCCCGCCGCACGTGGTGGGGCGCACCCTCTCTCTCTACGTCCTGGGCGCGCCGGGCGAGGGACCCCATGCGGGGCGCTTTCTCGGCGATCTCACGGCCAGCCTGGGCCGCGTGGCCGCGGGCTTTGCCTGCGCCGCCGCCCTGGGCATCCCCCTGGGCGTGCTCTCCGGCCGGGTGGGCACGGTGCGGCGCTTTTTCGCCCATTTCCTGGACGGCATCCGCGCCGTGCCGGGCATCAGCTGGCTGCCCCTGGTGCTGGTCTGGTTCGGCATCGGCTTCAAGGCCACGGTATTCCTTATCGGGCTGGCGGCCTTCTTCCCCATCTACCTCAACACCACGGCGGCCGTGGCCGCGGTGCCCGTGGCCTGGCTGCGCGCCGGAGCCATGCTCGGCCTGCGTCGGGCAGGGCTGCTCCGCCACGTGATCCTGCCCGCCAGCATGGGGGGCATTCTCACGGGGCTGCGCCTGGGACTGGGGCTGGCCTTCGCCTATCTGGTGCTGGGCGAGCTCACGGGCGTGCCCCAGGGCCTGGGCGCCCTGATCATGGACGCCCGCATGCTGGGGCGGGTGGACATCATCATGAGCGGCATCGTGGCCATCGCCCTCACGGGCTGGCTCTGCGACCGGCTGCTGGTCGCGGCCCTGCGCCTCGGCTTCGTCAGCGCCCGGAGGCTGCCGTGACCCCGGCCGAGTCAGGTAGCTGCGTGACGGTGCGGGGGCTGGGCCTGCACTACGGCAACCCGGACGCGCCCCTGTTCCGCGACCTGTCCCTGGACTTGGCGCCGGGGGAGATCGTGGCCCTGCTCGGTCCCAGCGGCTGCGGCAAGTCCAGCCTGCTCAACGCCGTGGCCGGGTTCATCCCAGTCCAGGCGGGAGAGATACGCGTCCAGGGGCGCCCCTCCACAGGACCGGGGGCGGACAAGGCCGTGGTCTTCCAGGAAGACACCCTGTTCCCCTGGCTTACGGCCCTGGAGAACGTGGCCCTGGGGCTCAAGGCCGGAGGGATGCCCAAGGCCCAGCGCCTGGCCCGGGCTGCGTCCATGCTGGAACTGGTGGGGCTGGGGGCCGCCGGGCAGTTGCACCCTGCGGAATTGTCCGGCGGCATGAAGCAGCGCGTGGCCCTGGCCCGGGTGCTGGTGCTGGAGCCGGGGCTGCTGCTCATGGACGAGCCCTTTGCCGCACTGGACGCCCTGACCCGGGAGGACATGCACGAGCTGCTTCTGGACTTGCACGCCCGGTTGCGCCCCGCCATCCTGTTCGTGACCCACGAGGTGAACGAGGCCGTGAAGCTGGCG
>CAZNSV010000229.1:0-3616 GCA_964575775.1 uncultured Desulfovibrionaceae bacterium | reverse complement strand
GGGTGCTGCTCTTCGGCCCGGCCAACGGCACGCCGGGGGGGATCCGGGCGGAAGTGGCCCTGGAACTGCCGCGCCCCCGTGATGGTGAAGACCCGGCCCTGCGCCGGACCGCCCTGCACCTGCGCTCCTTGTTGCGACGCTGATTCCGCCCCGCGAGCAGCTTGCGTCCTGGCGGGAATTGTGGAAAGTACGCCTCCTGCCCGCCGTCCTTGCCGCGGTCAGCCCCCCGAGCCCTCCCCACAAGGAATTTTCCATGAGCAAGAAGAAGTCCAAGCCCCCGGTGGCGCCAGAAACGTTGCAGCTGCCGTGCACGGGAGTGGAGACCCACGCGCACCTGGACATGGAGCCCTTTGCCCAGGACCTGGACGCGGTGCTGCGGCGGGCGCGGGACTGCGGCGTGGCTGAAATCGGCCAGGTCTTTCTCGGGCCCACCGCCTATCAGCAGGGGCGGGAGCGGTTCGCCCCCCATCCGCAGGTCTTTTTCCTCCTGGGCATCCACCCCCACGATGCCGCGGGCTGCGACGCCGCCGCCCTGGAGGCCATGTCAGAGGCTTTTACCGGTGATTCCCGGCTCAGGGCGCTGGGGGAAATCGGGCTGGATTACTATTGGCTGCACGCCCCCAGGGAGGTGCAGCAGGAGGCCCTGCGCCGGCAGCTGGACCTGGCCCTGCGTCTGGAGCTGCCCGTGGTGCTGCACTGCCGCGACGCCGAGGAGGACAGCCTGGCCATTCTCGACGCCATGGGCCTGCCGGGCCGCCCCCTGCTCTGGCACTGCTTTGGGGGCGATGCGGCCCTGGCCACGGCCATTGTGGAACGGGGCTGGCACCTCTCCATTCCCGGGCCGGTGACCTTTCCCAAGAACCAGCAGCTGCGGGAGGCCGTGGCTGTGGTGCCGCTGGAGCGGCTGGTGCTGGAGACCGACTGCCCCTACCTGGCGCCGGAACCCTATCGCGGCAAGCGCAACGAACCGGCCCTGTTGGGCTTCACCGCCGCCACGGTGGCGGCCTGCAAGGGGCTGGAACCGGCGGCGCTCTGGACGGCCTGCGGGGATACGGCCCGGAAATTCTTCGGCCTGCCTGAGCGCTAGCGCATTGTCGCCTTGAACCAAGGCGCCCTCCTGAAACGATTTCAATTGTTTCAGGACACTGCTCTCAACGCGAAAGCCCGGACCTTGCGGTCCGGGCTTTGCCATTCTCAGGGATCCACCCGGATGCTGGCGTGTTCCGGATGGTGACTGCCGCCGGAAACCGTTCCCGGCGGCGACGGGGCCAGGGTCTGCAGCACTCTTGCTCAGGATCTGGCCAGTGTGTTGGTGAAGAACTCGGGATCCTCCTGGACGATCTTCTTGGCGATCTTGCCCACGTTGATCTCATAGGAGCCACTCTGAATGAGGGCCTTGATTTCTTCCACCTTTTCACGCCGGACAGGTTCTTCCGGTGCAGCGTAGGCCGCGGCTGCGCGTCGCTTGGCCTCTGCCGATACGCTGACTCGGTCGTGCTTGGAGGGCGTGGTGCTTGCGCTCCGACGTTCTCCCTGGCTGGTTTCCCCAGCCCCCTTGCGACCGGGCACAAGTCCCGTAAGCAGGCTGGTGATTTCCATGATGCTAACCTCCCCGTTATATCCCTTGACTACCTTATCGGCAGTGGGACGCAGAAACCTTAGGGACGGGCGCCGTGAAGTCCGGAGAGAGGGAAAGAGAAGGCGGCCTGCTCATAAGGCGTTGCTCCCCTGAGCAGGCCGCGCGAGAGAAATGCTTCGCTGCCGCCGGAGACGTCCTGCCACACCGGCTGCAGGATATTTATCGGCAGTGGTCGGTACATCTTTACCCCTCCATAACCCCCATTGCCGTCTGTGGTTTGCCTTTCCGGGCCGCAGCGGGTACAAAGAACCCGGAGGAAGAAATGAAGCAGTACGCTACCTTGTCCGGTCCCGGGCGCGCGGGAATCGTGTCCGCGCGGTCCCAGGCGGGGGGGCGGTCCTCATGAAGCCCTTGCATTTGTTGTTGTTGCATGGTCTGGCCGGCGGTCCCGAGGACTGGTGCGCGGTCTTGCCCCATCTGCCGGGTGCCCGCGCCGTGACGCCGCGCATCGACTATCCCGCTGCCGCGGCCAAAGGCCTGGAGGCCTTGGCAGCCGCGATTTTTCGGGCTCTGCCCCCCTGGTTCGACGCCGCCCGGGGGCTGGTGGCGGGCAATTCCCTGGGTGCCTCCCTGGCCCTGGTCCTGGGGTCCCGCTTCCGGCGCCTGGTGCTGGTGGCGCCGCATCTGGCCACCGGACAGGGGCGGCTGGACAGGGGCGAACAGACCGTGCACCGCGAGTTGGGGCGCGTGTTCAGTGATCCCAGCCGCTTGCAGGCCCTGCAGGTCCGGGGCTACGAAGCTCTCTGGCGTCGGGCCTCGGGCTCCCGGCAGGGCCTGCGCCAATTGCGACAGCTCAAGCGCGGCATCGCGGCCTTTCCCTTCGAGCAGCACCTCGGCTATCAGACGCAGAAGACCTTGCTGATCTGTGGGCGCGACGACGGACTGACGCCGCTGCCCCAGGCTTTGGAGCTGGCCCGACGGCATCCCGGGCTGCGCCTGGAGGTGCTGGAGCGCTGCGGCCATGCGGTGCCCCTGGAACGCCCCAGGGCTCTGGCCGCCCTCTTGTCGGGCTGCGGGGAGCGGCTCCACCCTGCCGGTCTGCAGGTGGAGCACGGCTGCCTGCGGCGCCGGGCCGCGGGCCTGATGTCCGGCTTACCGGGCGGGGTTGCGGCAGGCCCGGACAGCGTGGGCCAAGGGCGCGGCATTGCGCTCGATGGGGCAAGGCTCTGCCCGGCCTGACCGGTGGTGCCCCACGCGTGGGGGCGACGTAGCGGACAACCCGGGTGTATGACGCCCCCCTTGTCAGGTGCGTGGCCCTGGGGCGAGCGGGCTGCCCCCGATAGTGCGGGGGGCGGGTGGTTGTGGCGTGCGGGTGCGTTGCTTGTGCCGGCTAGCCCCGGTGCTGCGGAGCTGGCTGGGAGTTGTCCGTGAACTGTCCGTGAACTGGCCGTGAACTGGCCGTGAACTGGCCGGGAGACGGGGGCTGCGCCGGTCCAGGCCTCCGTCGCGGGGAGTGAGCCGAGGGTGCGGGTTTGCGTCAAAACAACATGCTGTAATGTATCGTTAAATTTTTTCAGGTAGAGCGCAAGAAAATGCTTGCCAAGCCCGGTGGATTTCTTTAGAAGCTTTTCTTCGGAACACGCCACTGGCAAAAAGACATTGACACCGCTTGCGCGTGCAGGTAAAGTCGATGATTCCAGGGGCGGATAGCTCAGCTGGGAGAGCATCGGCCTTACAAGCCGAGGGTCACAGGTTCGAGCCCTGTTCCGCCTACCAGATCGCCTGACAACGATCTGAAGTCATACCTGCGGAGCCGTAGTTAAGCTGGTTATAACGCCGGCCTGTCACGTCGGAGGGCGCGAGTTCGAGTCTCGTCGGCTCCGCCAGCAAGATCAAGGGGTTACATCGAAAGGTGTAACCCCTTTTTCGTGGGTGGTCGTGTAGGTACGGACTCCAGTTATGCTGTCGTCGAGCTGTGGCATGTGTAGCGCGACACTTACTTTTGACCAGCGCGACACTTACTTTTGCCCCCCCCTT
>CAZNSV010000228.1:0-5930 GCA_964575775.1 uncultured Desulfovibrionaceae bacterium | reverse complement strand
CTGCGGGGCAGGTCCTGCAGGGCCGCGCCCAGCTCCGCTTCGTACAGCTCGTGGTAGATGCGGCGCTTGCGGGCCTTGGCCAGCATGCGCGGGGAGAGGTCCACGCCGTCCAGGCGCTCGGCAAAGGGGCTGAGCACCGCGCCGCAGAGCCCGGTGCCGCAACCCAGGTCCAGGATGGCCAGGCGGCGGGCCGCAATGGCCTGCTCACTGAGCCAGGGCACCAGGGCTTGCAACAGCACCTCGGGGCCACGGTACTCCAGCTTTTCGCGCAGGTGGCGCTCGAAGAACCCGGCGTAGTGGTCGAAGAGGTCGCGCACGTGGGCGTCCGAGGCCCGCGAGGGCATTTCGGTCAGGCCCAGTCCGGCCAGGTAGAGGGCCACGCCCTTGGAGTCCGCGGGGTCCAGCTCGTGGTAGCGGCGGTAGACCTCCAGGGCCTCGTCGATGCGCCCCTCGCGCTGCAGGATGTAGCCCAGGCGCACCAGCGAGGCAGGGGTGGGAGCGAGCTCCACGGCCCGCCGCGCGGCCAGCTCGGCCTGGACCATGTCACCTTCCTTTTCCAGCAGATTCGCCCAGTTGGACCAGGCTTCGCCATAGTTCGGGTTGCAGTCCCGGGCGCGCTCCAGCCAATGGGCTGCCTTGTCCCGGTGCCCCTCGTTGAGATCGAGCACCCCGAGGTTGTTCATGGCCACCACGCAACGGGGGTTACAGACCAGGGCCTCGGTGTAGCAATGCCGGGCCTCGTCGTATGTGCCCAGTTCCTGGAGCACGTGCCCCAGCCGGAACCAGGAATCCTCGTCAGGTGCCAGTTCCCGGGCCCGGCGGGCGTGTTCCAGGGCGGCGTCCAGTTCCCCCAGCTTTTGCAGACATCCGGCCAGGCCGAGTTCGGCCTGGGGCATGTCCGGTTCCAGGGCCAGGGCCGCGGTGAAGGCCTTGCGGGCCTCGTCGTGCAGCCCTTGTTCGCGCAGGGCGTGCCCCAGATTGCAGTGGGCCGAGACGTGGCCCGGGCAGGCCTCCAGGATGTCGCGCAGGATGCACTCGGCTTCGGCGTAGCGTTCCAGGGCATTGAGGGTGGCGGCATAGTTCAGGGGCAGGGAGCCCGCGTCCACCCCTGCGGGCCAGCGCTCCAGGGCCTGTTCGTAGGCTGTCGCGGCTTCCTGCCGCTGACCGCAGAGGGCCAGGGCGTCGCCCAGGCTGCGCCAGGCCGGAGCGTGCCCCGGGTTGAGGCGCACGGCCTCGCGCAGGTGCCCCACCGCCTCGTGGGGGCGCTGCAGGGTCATGCAGACCGAGGCCAGGTTGCAGAGCGCGGTGGGGTTCTCGGGCTGGAACTCCAGGGCCGCGGCAATGCGCAGCGCGGCGGCCTCGGGCTTGCCGCTCTGGAACAGGACCAGGCCGGAGAGGTGCAGGAGCTCGGGATTGCCGGGCTCCCCGGCCAGGAGGGCGTCGTAGGCCTGCAGGGCTTCCTGCAGGCGCCCCTTGCGGTGTAGCTCCCGGGCCTGGGCGAGCTTCTGGCCGCTGTCCGCCCGGGGTGTCGGTTGGGGGGAGTTGCCGCGTTTGTTTTTCATAGGGCTCCGGATACCGCCGCAGGGGCGAGGTGGTTCAGACCGTCTCGGCCTGGCCGGACAGGGGCGCTGCCCCGTTGGGGGCGTTCTTGCGCAGCCGTCGCTGCAGCAGGTCCATGTACATGTAGAAGACCGGAGTGATGTACAGGGTGACCACCTGGGAGAGCAAGAGCCCCCCCACCACCACCAGGCCCAGGGGCTGGCGGGCCTCGCCGCCGGCGCCGAAGCCCAGGGCGATGGGCAGGGCGCCCATGACCGCGGCCAGGGTGGTCATCATGATGGGGCGCAGGCGCACCAGGGACCCCTTGAAGGCCGCGTCCCGGGGCGAGAGACCCTCGCGTTCGGCCTCCAGGGCGAAGTCCACCACCATGATGGCGTTCTTCTTCACGATGCCGATGAGCATGATGATGCCCACGAAGCCGTAGAGGTCCAGGGTCTTGTCGAAGAGCCAGAGGGTGACCAGGCCGCCCAGGGCCGCCGAGGGCAGGCCCGAGAGGATGGTCACGGGGTGCAGGTAGCTTTCGTAGAGGCAGCCGAGGATGATGTAGATCACGGCCACGGCCAGCAGCAGGAGGAAGAGCAGGCTGTGCAGCGAGGCCGCGAACTCCCCGGCCGTGCCCTCGAAGTCCGTGCTGATCTGGTCCGGCAGGATGCGCGCGGCGGCCTCCTGCACCAGGGCCGTGGCCTGCCCCAGGGAGACCCCGGGCTGGGTGTTGAAGGCGATGGTCACCGAGGGCAGCTGTCCGGTGTGGTTGATGGTGGTGGGGCCGAAACGCGGTTCCACCTCCACCAGCCCGTCCAGCCGCACCAGGGAGCCCTTGTCCGTGCGCAGATAGAGCATGGACAAGGCGCTGGCGTCCTCCTGGAACTCGGGCAACAGCTCCATGATGACTTTGTACTCGTCGTTCTCGGCGTAGATGGTGGAGACTTCGCGCTGCCCGTAGGCCGAGTAGACGGCCTCTTCCAGGTCCGCGACCGTGACGCCGTAGCGCGAGGCGATCTGGCGCTGGATGTCCAGGAACAGCTCGGGGTTGTCGATCTGCA
Source organism: uncultured Desulfovibrionaceae bacterium (assembly GCA_964575775.1). Lineage (GTDB taxonomy): Bacteria > Desulfobacterota > Desulfovibrionia > Desulfovibrionales > Desulfovibrionaceae > CAZFCK01. The sequence continues at coordinate 3,327 of CAZNSV010000228.1, read as the reverse complement.
GGTCGCTGTTCACGCCGCTGAGTTCGGGCATGGCGCTCAGGGCCGCCTCCAGCTCCTGGGCCTTGGCGTAGAGGGTGGCGCTGTCCGCGGACTGCAGGGTGAAGAGGTAGGCACCCTTGGCCTGGCGCCCCCCCAGTTCGATCATGGGCGGATTCACCAGAAAGGTCTCGATGCCGGGCACGCTGTTCACCACGGGCCAGAGCTCGGCGATGATCTCCTCGATGTGGGCCTTGCGTTGGGCCTGGGGCTTGAGGCGGATGACCAGGATGCCCTGGTTCTGCATAGGCGTGCCCACCACGCTGATCACGGCCGGGACCTCCGGGTGCGCCTGGATGCGCTCCGCCACCTGGCGCTGATGGGCCAGCATCTCGGCGTAGGGGATGCCCTGGCGCGCCTGGCAGAAGCCCATGAAGTAGTCCATGTCGTTGGGGGGCAGGAAGTCCTTGGGCATGATCACGAAGAGATGCACCGTGACGCCCAACAGGGCCACGGCGCCGAGCATGGTCAGCCAGTGCAGGCGCAGGGCCCAGCCCAGGGTGTACTTGTAGCCCCTGGTCAGGAGGCCGAAGAGGCGCCCCTCGTGGGCCAGACGGCTCTGCCCCTTGAGCACGCGGCTGCAGAGCATGGGCGTGAGGGTCAGGGAGACCACGCCGGAGAGCAGGATGGCCAGCATGATGGTCATGGCGAACTCGTGCATCACGCGGCCGATGACGCCGCTCATGAAGAGCACGGGAATGAAGACCACGGCCAGGGACAGGGTCATGGACACGATGGTGAAGGAAATCTCCCGGGCCCCGTCCATTGCGGCCCGCAGGGGGGGCTTGCCCATCTCCAGATGTCGCACCACGTTCTCCAGCATGACGATGGCGTCGTCCACCACGAAGCCGATGGCCAGGGTCAGGGCCATGAGCGAGAGGGTGTCGAGACTGAAGCCCCAGAAATACATGAGCCCGAAGGTGCCCACCAGGGAGCAGGGAATGGCCACCGAGGCCACGAAGGTCCCGGCCAGGCTGCGCAGAAAGAGAAAGACCACCATGACCACCAGGGCCACGGCAATGGCCAGGGTCAGCTTCACGTCGTCCACCGATTCCTCGATGAACACGCTCATGTCGTAGATGATCTCCATCTGCACGGCCGCGGGCAGCTGATGGCGGATCCAGGGCAGCTTCTCCTTGACCCGCTCCACCACCTCCAGGGTGTTGGAACCGGGCTGGCGCTTGATGGCCAGCACCAGGGCCTTCTCGCCGTCGTACCAGCTGCTGAAGCGCTCGTTCTGGACCCCGCCCTCCACCAGGCCCAGGTCTTCCAGATAGATGGGGCGCCCCTCGCGCACCGCCACCATGATGCGGCGGTACTCCTCGGCCCGGAAGAGCTGCCCCGTGGACTCCAGGGTCAGGTTCACCACCGGTCCTTCCAGGTCGCCCAGGGGGGTGTTCACGTTGGCGGCCTGTACGGCCTTGGCCACCTCGTTGATGCCCAGTTTGCGGCTGGCCAGCTCGCGCGGGTCCAGGCGCACCCGCACCGCGTACTTCTTTTCGCCGTAGATCTCCACCTGGGCCACGCCCGAGACCATGGACAGGTTCTGGGTGATCATGGTCTTGGCGAAGTCGTTCACCGTCGACAGCTCCAGGGTGGGCGAGGTCACCGAGAGATAGAGCACCGGCTCGTCCGCGGGGTTCACCTTGGAGAAGGTGGGCGGGCTGGGCATGGTGTCCGGCAGGGAGTCCATGGACGCGGAGATGGCGGCCTGCACGTCCATGGCCGCGTTGTCGATGTTGCGGTCCAGGGCGAACTGCAGGGTGATGCTGGTCCGCCCCTGGCTGCTTTGGGAGTTCATGGACAGGATGCCGTTGATGCCCGCGAACTGGCGCTCCAGGGGCGCGGCCACGCTGGAGGCCATGGTCTGGGCGCTGGCCCCGGGCAGTCCGGCCGAGACCTGGATGGTGGGGAAGTCCACCTGGGGCAGGTAGCTCACCGGCAGGGTGAAGTAGGCCACCAGGCCGAAGAACAGCAGCCCCAGCATGAGCAGGGACACCGCCACGGGGCGGCGGATGCTGGCGTCGGTGAGGCTCATGACGCGCCCCCGCCCTGTGCGGCGGGCTGGGCGGCGGGCTGGGCGGCGGGCTGTGCAACGGGAGACCCGGACTGGGCCTCGGGCTTGTACTCCCGCACCGCAGCCCCGGGGAAGAGCCTGAGCTGTCCGTCCGTGACCACCACCTCGCCGGGCTCGAGTCCCTCGTCGATCACGATGCGCTCCTCAACCGGGACGCTGAAGCGCACCGGCCGCACCTGGGCCTTGCCGTCTTGCATCACATAGACGAAGGGCCCCTCCGGGCCGTGCTGCAGGGCCGTGATGGGCGCCAGCACGGCGTCGTGCTGCACGAAGAGGACCAGGTCCACCTTGGCGAACTGCCCGGGCCAGAGGTGTTCGGCCTGGTTCGCGAAACGGGCCTTGAGGGTGATCATGCCCGTGTCCGGGTCCACCCAGTTGTCCAGGAAAAAGAGGGTGCCCAGCTCGGGCTCCTCCAGACCGGCGGGTGTGGCCCGCACCTCCAGCGCGCCCTGGGCCATGTGCCGCCGCACCTGGTGCAGATGTTTCTGGGGCAGGGCAAAGGCCACCTCGGCCGGGGCGATGGTCTTGATGGTCACCAGCTCGTCCTGGTAGGCCGTGACCACCGTGCCCTCCCGCAGGTCCGTGGCACCGGCCCGCCCGGAAATGGGGGCGGTGAGCGTGGCATACTCCAGCTTGCGCTGCGCCACCTGGGCCCGGGCATGGTCCTGGCGCAGGGCCTCCTGGGCGCTGCGTGCGGCCGTGGCCTTGGTGTCAAACTCCTCGCGGCTGACCACGCCCTTGGCGTAGAGCGTGCGGTAGCGCTCAAACTCGGTCTGGGCGTTCTCGGCCTTGACCCGCAGCTCCGAGACCCGGGCCTCCTCGCCCGTGTGCTCCAGGGCCAGGACCTCGGGATCGATGGTGAAGAGCAGGTCCCCGGCCTTGACCTCCTGCCCGTCTAGAAAGTGCGTCTTCACGATCATGCCGTCCACCCGGGAGCGCAGCTTCACCGTCTCGGAAGGACGCACCTCGCCCACGGCGTGCAGCACGTGGGGTGCCTCGCCCGCCTCGATCACCGCAGTGACCACCGGGGCGGGGGGCGGCGTGTGCTCCTGCTGCGACTCGCCCCCCCCGCACCCGACGCAGAACAATGTGATGAGGCTGCACAATACCAGGAGCGGACAGCTCCTCCGGACACCAGGGCAGGGGCGGGAACGCGGCATGGCGCAACTCCGGGCTCAGGGAGGCAGGGGCAAAGTCTCGGGACTGGTTCGCAT
>CAZNSV010000227.1:2375-5938 GCA_964575775.1 uncultured Desulfovibrionaceae bacterium | reverse complement strand
GCTGCCCGCCGAAATCCCCTTCATTTCCGTGGTGGTCTGCGCCTACAACGCCGAGTCCACCATGGAGGGCTGCCTCGCGTCGTTCCGCAAGCTCGATTATCCGCACTTCGAAGTCATCGTGGTCAACGACGGCTCCACGGACAGCACCGGGGGCATCTCCGACCGCCATGCCGCCGAGAATCCCCACATCCGCGTCATCCACCAGCCCAACCTGGGGCTCTCCGCGGCCCGCAACGTGGGCATGCATGCCGCGCAAGGCGAGATCGTCGCCTACACGGACTCCGACTGTTACGTCGATCCGGACTGGCTGACCTACATGGCCTGGGCCTTCACGGACAAGCGTTTCGTGGCGGTGGGCGGCCCCAACCTGCCCCCGCCCGAGGACAACCGCACCTCGGCCTGCGTGGCCGTGTCGCCGGGCGCCCCGACCCACGTGCTCCTGACCGACGAGGTGGCGGAGCACATCCCCGGCTGCAACATGGCGTACCGCAAAGAAAAGCTCATGGAGATCAGCGGGTTCGATGCGACATATCGCGCCGCGGGCGACGACGTGGATGTCTGCTGGCGCCTGCAGGACCGGGGCTACGTCATCGGGTTCTGCGCCGCCATGATGGTCTGGCACCACCGCCGCAACACCGTCTCGGCCTACATCAAGCAGCAGAAAGGCTACGGGCGTTCCGAGGCCCTGCTCATGCCCAAGCACAAGGAGCGCTTCAACTCCCTGGGCAACTCCCGCTGGGCCGGGCGCATCTACGGCGACATCGGCGGCTGCCTGCTGACCAGTCGTCCGGTCATCTATCACGGTGCTTTCGGCATGGGGCTCTTCCAGACGCTCTACGAGCCCAAGGGCAGTCTGCTGGCGTATCTGCCCCTCTCCCTGGAATGGATGAGCGCAGCCGTGGCCCTGCTGATGGCCGCGTTCTTCTTGCCGTTTCTCGGTCTCGCGGGGCTGGGCATGCTCCTGACCACGCTGGCCTTTGCCGGACACCGCGCGGGAAAGGCCAAACTGCCCACCCGGCACAACACCCTGAAGTCCAGGCTGATCATCGTGGGGCTGACCCTGGTGCAGCCCATCTGCAGGGGCTGGACTCGCTACCGCACCGTGCTGCAGTTGCGCAACAACCATTGCCCGGGCGCCTGCGCCGTGCCTCTGCTGGAGGATACGCCCCACAGCTTGCGCGAGATGCCCCATGTGGGGTTCCTGCGTCGCGTCTGGGAGCTGGTGGCGGTCTTTTCCCACCGCCTCACCTTCCAACACTACTTCTGGAACAACAACGGGGTGGAGCGCGAAAAGCTGCTGTCCCACATTATTTCGGTGCTCAACGGACTGCATTTGCCCTACTCCACGGACACGGGCTTTGCGTCCATCTCTTCCGTCCCCCCCTGGGATCTGCAGGCCAGGGTCGGCCTCTGGACCACCCTGAAGCTCCGGGTGACCACGGAAAATCACGGCGGCAACAAGCGTTTCGTGCGGCTGGCCGGAAGCATCCTGCCCACCTGGCATGCCCTGCTGCTCCTGGCGGCTCTGGGATTGGTGGCGGTGCTGCAACCCCTGCCCACTCCGGTGTCCCTCGGCGTGGCCGTGGTCTCGGGTCTCTTCGCCGCCTGGGTGGCCCTAGGGTTCTACCGTGCCGCCTCCCTCGTGACCATGCTCACACAGTACCTCATCGTGCGCACTCCGGGCGGCTCCCGTGAAGAGCCCAAGGCGGAGGTCAAGGCAGAGGCCAGGGCAAAGGTCAAGGCGCCCACCCTGCTCGAACAGCCCGCGGCCTGGGCCGCCCCGCAGCGCCCCGGCAACGGCAACGGACATGGGGCCGCTCCCGAGCTGCTGCCCGGGCTGGTCCATGCCGCCGTTGCGGGCGATGCCACCGAGTTCATCTCGGAAAACTGAACCGAGAACGGGGGGTGGTGTCGGTGGACAGCGCCCCCCGTTGCCGTACCCGCGCCGACGTCATGACCGCATTATGCCCATCCTGTTGTTGCATCCCAAATTTTCCAACAGCACACTCCCGACAGTGTAGCAAGGCATTTTCCGCATGGCTCTTTTTTTACGTCTCCTGGCCTATCTGCGCCCCTACAGGCTGACCTTCGCGCTGTGTCTGACCCTGGTGGGGGGCATCAGCGTCTTGGAACTGCTCAAGCCCTGGCCGCTCAAGCTTGCCGTGGACCAGGTCATCGGCCAGGCCCCCCTCGAACTCTTGGGCTGGCGGATCGACCCCCGGGACCTGGAGTTGACCGTACAGCTGGTCGGCGTGGTGGGGCTGCTGCTGGCCGTGCACTTCCTGGTGGGCTTCATTCAGCTCCTGAACAACTACCTGACCATCCGCATGGGGCAGGACATGGTCCAGGACCTGCGCTGCGACCTCTTCCAGCACCTGCAGCGCCAGTCCCTGCTCTTTCACCAGAGGTGGCCCACCGGCGACCTCATCTACCGCATCATGGGCGACACCTACTCCGTACAGACCCTGCTCATGAACGGCGTGTTCACCACCCTGGTGAGCGCGGTCACCCTGGTGGGCATGTTCATCGTCTGCCTGCGCCTGGACGCGGAGCTGACCCTCTACGCCGTCTGCATCATTCCGCTCCTCTTCCTGGCCATCTCCAAGGTCAGCAAGCGCATCGGCGACCTGACCACCGAGTCGCACATGAAGGAGAGCCAGGTCTACTCCACGGTGGAGCGCATCTTCTCCTCCATCTCGCTGGTGCAGGCCTTTGCCCGCGAGGAAGAGGAGAAACGCCGCTTCGTGGCGGAGTCCCAGCATTCCTTCGACCGCAAGCTCTCCCTCTACGCCCTGCAGACCCTCTACGGCTGGCTCATCGGCGGCATCACCGCCGGCGGCACCGCGCTGGTGCTCTACGTTGGCGTGAGTCACGTGCTGGACGGCTCCCTCAGCACGGGCGAACTGCTGATCTTCATCTCCTATCTGGCCACGCTCTACACGCCCCTCAGCAACCTGAGCACCACCGTGGCCGCCATCCGGGGCTCCCTGGCCCAGGCCAGACGGGTCATGGACGTCCTGGCCATGGACGAGGCCGTGCATGAGGATCCCGACGCCCCCCCCTTGGCCATCGAGAGCGGGGAAGTCCGCTTCAGCCACGTCAGCTTCGGTTACGACCCGGACCGGCCGGTGCTCGAGGACATCAGCTTCTCCTGCCCCGGGGGCTCCACCGTGGCCGTGGTGGGGCAGACCGGCGCGGGCAAGACCTCCCTGGTCAGCCTGCTCTTGCGCTTCTACGACCCCGTGCACGGTACCGTGTCCATCGACGGCCAGGACCTGCGCCACGTCTCCCTGAAGAGCCTGCGCGAGAGCGTCTCCATCGTGCTCCAGGAAACCCAGCTCTTTCCCATGTCGGTCCACGAAAACATCGCCTACGGCAAGCGCAAGGCCACCCGGGAGGAAGTGCTCCAGGCCGCCAAGCTGGCCAACGCCCACGACTTCATCATGGCCCTGCCCGAGGGCTACGACACCAGGCTCTGCGAACGGGGGGGCAACCTCTCCGGGGGGCAGCGTCAGCGCCTGGCCATTGCCCGGGAAATCCTCCGTGACACGCCGATCCTGATC
>CAZNSV010000227.1:0-2365 GCA_964575775.1 uncultured Desulfovibrionaceae bacterium | reverse complement strand
GGCAATTGCCCGCGCCCTGCTCAAGGACGCGCCCTTGCTCATCCTGGACGAGCCTACCTCGGCCCTGGACGCGGAGACCGAGGCCCTGATCATGCAGGGGCTCGAACGGCTCATGGCCAACAGGACCACCTTCATCATCGCCCACCGCCTGTCCATGATGCAGCGGGCGGACCTCATCCTGGTCATCAAGGACCGGCGCATCCACGAGATGGGCAGTTACGAAGAGCTGATGCGCCGCAAGGGCGAGTTCGTCAGATTGCAGAACATCCAGCTGGGCAAGGCCGCCGCCGTGGCCCAGAGTGAGGCGCCCCCGCTGGGGGAGCCGACCCCGGAGCGCTCATGACCAAACGCACCATCATCGTGACCGGCCTCGCCATGACCTACCCCCTGGGCGGCGTGGCCTGGGACTATATCCAGTACCTGCAGGGCTTTTACCGGCTGGGGCACGACGTCTACTACCTCGAGGACACCGGCGGCTGGGTCTATGACCCGCAGCAGCTCACCTTTGTGGAAGACCCGACCCACAACGTGGCCTACCTGCGGGAGTTCCTGCGCCAGCTCGAACCGGGCCTGGAAAAACGCTTTTGCGTGCGCGGCCCGGGCGACACCCATTGGGGGCTTTCGCGCGCTGAGTTCAACGGCGTGCTGCAACGGGCCGACGTGCTGTTCAACATCTCCGCCACCTGCCAGCTCCGGGAGGAGTACCTGCGCATCCCGGTGAAGGCGCTCATCGACTCCGACCCCATGTACACCCAGGCGGGCGTGCCCGACTATCTGCGCGGCGAGGCCGCCCCCAAGGATAAGGCCAACATCGAGAACCTGCTCCGCCACGACGTGTTCTTCACCTTTGGCGAGAACCTGGGCCAGCCCGGCTGCCGCGTGCCCACGGGGCTGTTCGACTGGCAGCCCACCCGGCAGCCCATTGTGCTTGCCAACTGGACGGGGAGCGCGCCCCCCAGCCGTCAGGTCTTCACCACCGTGCTCTCCTGGCAACCCAAGGAAGAGGGGCCGCTGGTGGACGGGGTGCGCTACGGGGCCAAGAACCTGGAGTTCGAGAAGCTCATGGACCTGCCACGGAAGACCTCGGCGGTGCTGGAACTGGCCCTGGGTGGCGGGCAGCCCCCCCGGGAACTCCTGCAACAACAGGGCTGGCAGCTGGTGGACGGCGTGTCCATCTCGCGCACCCCGTGGCTCTACCGGGACTACCTGCAAGACAGCCTGGCCGAATTCTCCACCGCCAAGAACGCCTACGTGGCTTCCCGCAGCGGCTGGTTCTCCTGCCGCAGCGCCTGCTACCTGGCCCTGGGGCGGCCCGTGGTGGTCCAGGACACGGGCTTTTCCGACCTGTTCGAGGTGGGGCGAGGCGTGCTGGCCTTCAACGACCTGGACGGCGCCCTGGCCGGTCTCGACGCCGTGCGCAACGACTACGCCACCCACGCCGCCGCGGCCCGGAGCTTCGCGGCACGGTACTTCGACTCCGACCAGGTACTGGCCAGACTCCTGGCCGACGCCCTGCGCTAGGTCGGCACCATACGCCCGACCCGAAACACTGCCCTCAGAGTCGCCTGACCCGAACCATTCCGCCCGGAGCAAGGGGCCAGCCACCGCTCTGGTGGCTGGCCCCATTGACTGTTAGCCTCCTGATGGCTACGTGCTGCACAGGACATGGACCGTACGGTTCACAAGCAAAGTCAAGAAGGGTGCGGGGAAGATGCCACAGGTCATCAGGAAAGCCCTGTTCGCCCTGGCTCTGGACCTCAGGGACAACGGGCCGGTTCTGCCGGGCAAGCCGCACTTCGGCAAGCTCAAGGGGCAGGGAGAAACCTACCATTGCCACCTGAAGGCAGGGCGGCCTACCTATGTGGCGGTCTGGGAGGTTCGGGACAAAACCATCCGCCTGATCGAGGTGACGTATGTTGGAACTCACGAAAACGCCCCATACTGACGGCACGGTGTCCGTGCAGGTGACAGTGCCGCAAGACCTGCTGCCACTGGTGGAGCGGGCGCTTCAGGAAGCCATGGAGCCCACCTACGGCATCGAGGAAATGTTCCCCGACCTTGGCCCCGGTGATGCCCTGGCCGGTGCCCGCACCATGCGGGGGCTGACGCAACGTCAGCTTGCCGAGCTGGTGGGGTGCCTGAACACGAACATCTCCGAGATGGAACGCGGCAAGCGCACCATCGGCCTGGACATGGCCAAACGCTTGGGCAAGGCCTTGGACTTTTCCTACAAGACTTTTCTTTGAGCCTGTCCCGGGCACGGCCAGTGATACGCTCGCGTGGCCATCACCTGCGGTCCACCCGCCTGGCATAGTCTAGAACAATTCTAGACTTCTGCGGGGCGCGCCATGCCGGTCGCACCAAA
>CAZNSV010000226.1:0-5947 GCA_964575775.1 uncultured Desulfovibrionaceae bacterium | reverse complement strand
ACATGGCGAATGATTGATTGCACGCGCCACGGACGCAGAAAAGCCACGGATCCCATTTCAAATCGCCTTGCATTGTGCTAAGAGGTGTGCGGCGGGCTCGAACGGAAGACGGTCCTGGGCTTCCGTGCAGGCCCCTTTCTTTTGCCAGATTTCCAACCGTGTGGGTAGCAAGTTTATGGCGCCTGAAGAAAAAAAGCAAACCCTGGAGCCGCTGGAAGGCAGGGAATCTGAGCATTCGGAGCCTGCGGCCGCCCCCGGGGAGGGAGCCGCCTGCAGCCCGGAACGAGATCCGGTGCAACAGACCCTGGAAGAGCTGGCCGCTGCGGACCTGGAGACCATCCATCCGGCGGATGCCGCAGATCATTTGTCGCGCCTGCCCATCAAGGACCAGGCCGCCTGGGTGGAAAAGCTGCCCGTGCCCGTGGCGGCCGAGGCCCTGGAGGAAATGGAGCAGCACCAGCGAGCACCCCTGCTGGAGCAACTGGACACGCCCCTGGCGGCCAAGCTGCTGTCCGAGATGTCTCCGGACGATGCAGCTGACGCTCTGGACGAACTGAAGGAAGAGTACCGCAACGCGCTGCTCAAGCGCCTCAAGCACGCGGACGCCACGCTCCTGCGCAAGCTCATGCGTTTCGACCCGGACTCCGCGGGCGGCGTCATGACCACCGAGTGTCTGGTGCTGGATCACCGTCTGTCCGCAGACCAGGCCATCGCCATCATCCGCAAGGAAATCGTCGACAAGGAAATCCCGTATTACGCGTACCTGCTGGACGAGAACGACCACCTGGTGGGGGTGCTCTCCCTGCGCGACATCCTGCTCGGCAAGCCCGGGGTCATGCTCAAGGACCTGCTGCAGGAGCGCACGCTCATCGCGGTGCACTTCGACGTGGACAAGGAAGAGGTGGCGCACCAGATCCGCCACTACAACTTCCTGGCCATGCCGGTCATCGACTATGACGGCAAGTTCCTGGGCGTGGTGACCCACGACGACATCATGGACATCATCCACGAGGAAGCCAGCGAGGACATGCTGGGCATGGTGGGCGCCGGTCAGGACGAGACCGTGGATACGCCCTGGAAATCCTCTGTGCTCAAGCGTCTGCCCTGGCTGTGCATCAACATGGTCAATTCGGGTTTTTCCGCCTACGTAGTCCACTTCTTCGAGGGCACCATCACGGAAATGGCCATTCTGGCCGCGCTCATGCCCATTGTGGCCAACCAGGCCGGGAACACGGGACAGCAGTCCCTGGCCGTGATCATTCGGCAGCTGGCCATGGAGCGTTTCGACCGCAAACGCATCTCCTATGCCATCCTGCGCGAGGCCCGGCTGGGGCTGGCCAATGGCCTGATCATCGCCACCCTGGTCTTCCTGCTGGCCCTGCTGGTGACGCACAAGCTGGAGCTGGCCCAGGTGCTGGCCCTGGCCCTGGGGGTGAACATGTTCCTGGGCGCCGTGGCCGGAGCCTCCATTCCCCTGATTCTGCGGGCCCTGGGACGCGACCCGGCCCAGGCCTCCAGCATCTTCTTGACCACCATCACCGACTCGGCGGGGTTCTTCATCTTCCTGGGGCTGGCGTCGGTGATGCTTCTGCGTTGAGGGGCGGGGCAGCGCGGCTATTCGTCGGCATAATAGTCCGAGTCGAGCCGTTTGATGGAGAAGGTCTGGATTGGGGTGACGCCCACATTATGCTCAATCATGAAGCCTGCCAAAGCCTCACCATCGATCAGGACGATCTTTGAGTCGATGCGCTCGACGAAGTCTTGTGCTTCCCGGGTAAACCCTGCCGTGGTGATGAAGACACCTTTTTTGGCTCTTTTTCCCTGCAGCGCACCGGCGAACTTTTGAATCTCCGGCCTCCCCACGGGGTTGTCCCACCGCTTTGCCTGGACATATATGGTGTCCAGCCCGAGTTTGTCTTCGTTGATGACACCGTCGATGCCTTCATCGCTCCCCCTGCCAGTGAGCCGGGCGGCACCCTGACGAGACACGCCATAGCCCATGCTGCCCAGTAGATCCAACACGAGTTTTTCGAAAAAACGCGGGCCGCATTCCTGAATTGCTTTGAGGATTTCTTGTTTCAAGCTGTTGTTGAGAGCCGTAATTCCTGCTTCAACTTGTTCTTCTGGTGTCAACTCTTCTTTAGTATTATTTTCTTTTTCGACATGGTTTGTTGAAGGTTTTTGGGGCTTTTTACCCGTATAGAACTCAGTAAAGGATTCAAACTGCATTAAGTCCGCGACTGATAGTTTTTGCTTGCTGTTTTGTTGTAGATATGATTGGCCTACCGGCAGGATGACATAGCTACCCCTCCTGGGGGATGCAATAAGTCCAGCCTGTTTCAAATAGGACTTGGCCCAGGCAGCGCGATTTTTAAAGATTCGTTGCTTGCCGCTCGGCAGCAGAGCATCCCTTTCCTCTGCCGACAATTGGAAATGTTGCTCCAAATGGTGATAAATTTCCTGATTGGATCGTTCCTTACCGTCGGCAAGGAACTCCAGGAGCGGAAGGAAAATTGACTGAAAATCAGGTATTGCCATGGCTTGTTGCTACCTCAACTTGCGGCGCCGAGCAAGAGGTTGCCTTGCCAAAGGTGGCAATCTGGCTCAGCCCCTCGCCTCCTGCGCCTGCGGCGCCGCCTCGTCCAGAGGCTTGATCCTGCGCGCCAGGTACAGGAACGGCGTATCCAGCATGGCCACCAGCACCTTGATGAAATATGTGCTCAGCAGGATCTGCCACCACACGTCCCAGGGAAAGACGCCGATGAAGGCGATACTGCAGAAGATGGCGCTGTCCAGCAGCTGGCTGACCAGGGTGCTGGCGTTGTTGCGCAGCCACAGGTGACGCCCGTTGGTGCGCTCCTTCCAGTAGTGGAAGCTCCAGACATCGTGCAGCTGCGACACCAGATAGGCGCAGAGGCTGGCCACGGCCACGCGGGGCAGGAACCCGAAGATGACCTGCAGGTGCTCGTCGGCGAAGTCGCTGGGCGCGGGCGTGAAGAGCAGGGCGAACTGCATGGCCACCATGGCCATGAGCAGGGTGCCGAAGCCGAGGTAGACGGCCCTCTTGGCGTGGGCCTTGCCGTAGCGCTCCCCGAGGAGGTCCGTGGCGAAGAACACGCTGGCATAGAGGATGTTGCCCAGGGTGGTGGTGAGGCCGAAGAGCTCCACGGTCTTGAGGACCTGGATGTTGCAGAGCAGCAGGTTGCAGACGATGAGGCCGTAAAGCCCCGTGGCGCCGAAAAAGCGGAACATGACCAGGGCCAGGCTGAGGTCCGTGAGGGCAAAGGCCAGCCAGATGATTTCGTTGCTCATGGTGACTTGGTGGGGTTGAAGTGCGTGGGAGCCCTGCCCCTACAGCAGCGCTGCCATGCGGTCAAGGCGCAGGAAGCGTGAGTCTGGCGGCGCGGGGCAAGCAAACCCCCCTGCCCGCCGGTTCTGGCAGACAGGGGGCTGCGGGGCATCCGCCCCAGGAGCGACGGGTCCGCGGTCGGACCGCCGCACTTGGTTGGTCAGTTGGAGTACCAGGTCTGGAGGAAATCCACGGTGCAACTGGAGGAGGCGCAGTAGATCATGGAGCCCAGGGAGCAGTTGGAGCTGCCGCAGGTCTGGGTGGCCACGCCGCGTTGGTACGAGCTGCCGGACATCTGACTGTATTGCCACTGCCCGGAGCTGGGGTTGTAGCGGTAGAAGTACGGGTCTCCGGACCAGGCCATGGCAAAGGTGTGCAGGCCAGTCAGGGCTCCACTGGCGGCATAGAGGTACCCCCCGTTGCCCAGGCTGTAGTTCCAGGCTCCCCAGAAGGTATAGAAGCTCGTGGCCGGGCTGTCCGCCCCAGTGGGGAGGGGCGCCTTGACCGCAAAAAGTACCCCCACGCCGGAAAAGGAGGCGTGCACGTTGCGCTGCAACTGCTCCTTGATGCTCTCCACGTCGGCCTCGGGCGCGATGCCGAAGAACAGGGCGTCCACCGCCGCGTCCGCCTGCTGGATCTCGAAGTCCACGGTACAGGCGGCAAAGGACCGGCTCCCGGTAGTTGTGGCCAGGGACAGGCCGCTTTGCACCTCCAGGGCAAAGGCAGAGGCGGGCAACACCAACAAGGGCAACAAGGCCAGCGACAACAGAGCTTTCATGGCGACTCCTTCATGGGTGATCGGTTATGGATTGGGTTCAATCGCACCATACCCTCTCCTTCAGCAAGTGTGAAGCGTCTTTCGCTAATCAGGAGCGGAATTGTGTAATACCGCCAGGCAATCACCCATTGTTATTGGTAAACATAGATGTCGTCGATGGCCACCGTCATGGGCGAACTGTAGTCCGAATTGACCGCGATGGCGAAGGTGCGTGCGCTGAACATGGAATAGTTCACTGTCTGGCTCAGATTGATGAACTGGGACTGCCCCGGGGTCCTGTAGAGGAGCGACATGACATTGCCCACGGTGGTGACGCCCAGGGACCAGACGTTGTTGAGGATCTGCGACGAGATGCCCTGCTGCTGGAAGCCGAAGAGTTCCTCGTTGTGGTAGAAGGTGGTGATGAGGGTGCTCCTGTTGCCCACCCACCGGGCCATGCCCGAGGCATCCATGGAGAGCATGGCCATGTTGCCCAGGGTCTCGCCTCCGCCGGTCAAGGCCTGGCGCCCGCTGTGGACCACCGCGACGTAGCTGGTGCCCTGGCCGGACAGGACCGTGACCTTGGCTACCCCGACGCCGTTGTAGCTGGGGCCGGCATAGCCCTGCGCCGGTCTGAGGATGGCCCGGGCGTAGGGGGTGCTGTCGATGGTGATCACCAGTTGCTTGCTGCCGTTGATGTCCTGGATGGCCCAGGAGGCTCCGGCGTTCATTTCCATGGCCCATTTGCCGGTGTCCAGGGCCCCGCTCTCGAAGTTCTCGAACAGGGACCAGGCCGCCAGCACACTCCCGGCAGGCAGGATCAGAGCCAGCAGCAGACTCATGAGGCCCACGCGAAAGGGGACAACGGCCGATCTCAGGGAAGCGGTGTGGTGCATGACATACCTCCGGTGAAGAGATGGGGGGGAGCTCGACATCAAGCAGCCCGATGCTGCCGAGGCTCGTTGGTCGGCAAGGCGTGGAACCCAACCTGGGCGGTTTCGCTCCACCTTGCCGTTGCGCGGGGCCTTGCACCAGCGCTACGGCCGGAAGGGGGCGAACATGCTGCGCGGAAGACAGGAAACCAGTGCGCCTTGCAGTTCCATCACAGACAAGGGGCGGAGGACTCCTCTCTATTGTAGTCTTTAGCTCCCCGACGCGACAGCGTCAATTGCTTTGTTCCGCTCGGTGCCCCAGAAGCCGTATCATGCCGTTGACAGCGCTGCCCGAGCGGCCTAGGGTGAGGACAATGCTCGGATTGCCCTTTCAATTTGTCAGTGATTACAGACTGTAGCGCTGGGTCCAGCAAGACCTTGCACAGCTTGTCAGGGGGCTTGCCATGCTGCCCGATACCAGTGATACGCACGCTGCGAAGCTGTGCGAAGCCGAACCCACGGCCTGGGGACCGGAAGCGAGAGACAGGCGCGCGGTGCCGCGTGTGCCCCTGGAGCCGCTGCTGCTGCTCAAGCTGCAGGCCGAGTCCAGCGGACAGGAGTACCTCTGCACGCTGCAGAACATCAGCCCCGGGGGGCTCATGGCCGAGTTGTTCTGCGGCGAGTGCTTCGGAAGCTCCGCCCCACAAGTTCTGCTGATTCGTGATTGCGATCTCGCCCTGCGGGACATCCTGCAGCGTAGTGCCCTGCGGTTGGTCTGGGCCGCGGAGGGGCGGGCAGGATTCGAGTTCACGAGCGTGTTGCCGCTGGCCCCACTTGAACTTGCCGAGCGGTTGGCGATGTACGGCCTGCTGCCCTGGCACGGCTGGGAGCGGGGCTGAGACGCCCCAGAACCGCCCTCACTCCGGCTTTTTCTTGCGCAAACGCTGCCACCAGGCGCTCAGGCGCGGC
>CAZNSV010000225.1:0-5953 GCA_964575775.1 uncultured Desulfovibrionaceae bacterium | reverse complement strand
TGTCGTGGTCCACGATGTCGTTCACCGCGTACACGGCCGTGTACCCGGCAAAGACCGAGACCAGCCCCACCAGCACCACCCACAGGGGCGGAAAGCCCCCCAGCTGCAGCAGCATGGCCGCCAGGGGCATGGCCAGGTCCAGGACCCCGTGGGGTGTGCGCGACAGGGCCAGATAGAGCTTGGGGCTCGGCAGATGCCGGCCCCCGCGATTGCCGGCTCAGTCGGTCATGAACTCAGGCGTCCTCGTCCTCGTCCTCCACCTTGCCCCGGAAGACGCGGTATTGGTAGAGGTTGTAGTAGAGCAGCACCGGCAAAAAGGCACCGATGACGTAGAGCATGATCCTGAGCATGTTCTCCGGCGAGGCCGCCTCGGCCAGGGTCAGGCTCGGGGGCACGATGTGGGGGTAGATGGCGGCGGTAAAGGCCAACATCACCGCCAGCACAGCCCCGGCCGTCAGGGCAAAGGCCCGGCCCGCCGTGTCCTCGTTCAGCCCCGCGATCACCAGCCCCAAGAGCACCACGGCCAGGGCCACCAGGGCCAGGGGCAGCGGATGCAACAGCCCCGCGCCCAGATGCTCGGCGCCCAGGCCGACCAGTTGCAGGGCCAGCACCAGGGTCAGCAGCAGCCCCGTGGCCATGACCCCGAGCTTGGCCCGCTCCATGGCCTGGCGCTGCAGCTCGCCGTCGGTCTTGATGGCCAGCCAGCAGCCGCCCAGCACCACGTAGGCCGCGCAGACGAGCAGGCCCAGGAGGATGGGGAAGGGCCGCAGCCAGGCAAAGAGGCTGCCCGTGAACTCCCCGTTCTCCAGGGGGATGCCCTGCAGCACGCCCCCCAGGAGCAGGCCCTGGGCAAAGGCCGTGAGCAGGCTGCCCACGCCGAACCAGAGGCTGGCCTGGCGTTTGTTGCGCGCATGGGGGCGGTACTCCAGGGCCACGCCCCGGCAAATCATGGAAAAGAGCAGCAAGGCCAGGGGCAGGTAGAGCGCGGAAAGCACGCTGCCGTAGACCATGGGAAAGGCGCCGAAGAGCACGCCGCCGGCAATGACCAGCCAGGTCTGGTTGGCGTGCCAGACCCCCTCGATGCTGTGGGCCATGCGGCCGCGCAGGTTTTCGTCGCCCTGGAAGAGCACCAGGATGCCCACCCCCAGGTCGAAGCCGTCCGTGACGATGTAGAGGTAGAGCAGGAGCGCCAGAATGGCGAACCAGATATCTGCAAGAGCTGCGACTGTCTGCATTGCAACTGCCTTTATGGTGCGTTGGGGTTGGGGTTGCGGACGGCCCGCAGGCCGTTGCCGTTGGGGCTTGCGTATTCGGGCAGGGCGGGCCCCTTGTGGAGGATACGCCCGGCAAAGAACAGGAACAGGAACATGAGCACCGAGTAGACCACCACGTAGCCCACCAGGGTGAAGGCCACGGCCCCGGCCGGGAGGGTGGAGGCTCCGTCGCTGGTGCGGATCAGGCCGTAGACCACCCAGGGCTGGCGCCCCACCTCGCGGGTGATCCAGCCCATGTTCACGGCGAGCAGCCCCAGGGGGCCCATGGCCATCCAGGCCCAGAGCAGGAATTTGCGCCCCCCGATCTGGTCGGGGCCGAGCTTTTTACGCCACCAGAGCCAGGCGGTGTAGAGCGCCAGGAAGACCATGGCAAAACCCACGCCCACCATGGCCCGGAAGGAGTAGAAGGGGATCACGATGGGGGGGCGGTCCTCCTTGGGGAACTCCTTGAGCCCCTTGACCTCGCCCGTCAGGCTGTGGGTGATGAGCAGACTCAGGCCATAGGGGATGTTGATCTCGAAGTGGTTGCGTTCGTTCTCGGCATCGGGCCAGGCCAGCATGTTCCAGCCCGCGCCCTCGCCGGGCTTGTTGGTCTCCCAGTGGGCCTCGATGGCCGCCACCTTTGCGGGCTGCAGGTCGCCGAGCTTCTGGCCGTTGATGTCGCCGATGAGGGCCTGCAGGGGCGAGAGCAGCAGCGCCGCGCCCGTGGCCGTGAGAAAGGAGGTGCGGAAGAACGCGGTGTGGCGCCCCTTGAGCAGGTACCAGGCGCTGATTCCGCCCACGGCAAAGGCCGTGACCTGGAAGCAGGCCACCCACATGTGGCTGAAGGCGTACCAGAAGTCGGGGTTGAAGGTGGCGGCGAACCAGTCCTCCACCACGAAGATGCCGTCCACGATGCGCCCCCCGGCGGGAGTCTGCATCCAGGAGTTGGCCACCATGATCCAGAAGGCCGAGAGGGAGGTGCCCAGGGCCACCATGCAGGTGGCGAAGAAGTGCATGCCCGGCCCCACCCGGTTCCAGCCAAAGGCCATGATGTAGAGGAAGGCGGCTTCGAGCATGAAAGCCATGGTGCCCTCGAAGCCCAGGATCTGGCCGAAGAAATTGCCGGTGGTGCGGGAGAAGGGCCCCCAGTTGGCGCCGAACTGGAACTCCAGAGGGATGCCGCTGGCCACGCCCACGGCGAAGCAGAGCAGGAACAGCTTCACCCAGAACTTGAAGTGCTGGAGGTAGATCGGATTCTTGGTCCGCAGCCACTTGGCCTCCAGATAGACCAGGAACAGGGCCAATCCGATGCTGAAGGGCGGCCAGGTGATGTGAAACATGGTGGTCAGCGCGAACTGCAGCCTGGAGAGGAAGACGTGGTCGGACAGCAAGTCCATGGTCACTCCTTGGGCGCCGGGCGCGGGGCGGACCGGCGGTTCAATCGTCCAGGGCGCCGCGGCATTCCTGTGCGGCCCTGCCTTGTTTGCAGGCCACGCCCACCATGCCGAAGCGCGACTCCTTGCACCCCGGCAGCAGCGTCAGCCCCGCATCCTGCAAGGCCTGCTTGAATTCCGGGCCGTGGAAGCGGTTCTGCGTGGGGTGCAACACCAGATGTTTCATCAGCCAATTGGCGTACAGGGGCGGAAAAATCTCCTCGAAACAGAAAAAACCGCCCGGCTTGAGCACTCGGGCCAATTCCCCGATGCCTCGACGCCAATCCTCCAGGTGGTGGATGATGCCGAAGTTGAACGCCGCGTCGAAACTGTTGTCGGCAAAGGGCAGGTACTGCGCGTCGCCCTCCAGCAGGCTTACCCTGGTCTGGGCGCCGCGTCCGGCCAGGCGCTTGCGGGCCGCACGCAGCATGGCCGGGTCGGAGTCCAGGGCCGCCACGTGCTCCGCCGCGAAGCCTGCCAGCAGGAGCAGGGCCCCGGCACCGTTGCCGCAGCCGATTTCCAGGAAACGCCCCTGCAAGGGGCACGGCAGCAGCCGCTGCCAGAAGGCCAGCTCGCGCCGCTGGACCACACGGCGCAAGGGGCTGTTGCACCAGAAGCGTTCCGGAAAATTCACGTTCATGCCCACATCCGCATATTTGGGGTGTAGCAAAAACCCCCGCCGCCTAAAAGCCGGAATCCGGCCCTCCGGGAAAAAATCATGCCGGGGCGCCCAGTTTGTGCCCGCAATAGAGCAGGGCCGTGCCCCCAGTGAGGGGCGTCACCGTGGCCCGCACAAAGCCCGCCTCCGCAAACTCCGCCAGAAAGGCCTCGGGACCGGGAAAGGCGTCCACGCTCTCCACCAGATAGCTGTAGGCGTAGTCCGTGCGGGAGAGGAAATTGCCCAGGGGCGGCAGCACGTGGTCGAAATAGAGCCGGTAGAGCCCGCGCAGCAGGGGATTGCGCGGAATCCCGAACTCCATGACCAGCACCCGCCCCCCGGGTTGGAGCACCCGGTGGAACTCCCGGAGCACCGCCACCCGTTCGGCGATGTTGCGGATGCCGAACGCCATGGTCACCAGGTTCACGCTGGCGTCCGTCAGGGGCAGGGCACGGCAGTCGCCGCAGACCAGTTCCGGCACCCGGACCGGGCGCCGCTGCCGGAACTTTTCCCGGGCCTTGGCCAGCATGGCCGGGGAGAAATCCACCCCCAGCACCTGGGACCGTGGGGAGCGCCGCAGCAGCTCCAGGGCCACCTCCGCCGTGCCCACGGCCGCGTCCAGGCAGCGTTGGCCAGGCTCGAGCGCCGCCTCCCGGGCCAGCCGTTTGCGCCAGAGGATATCGATACCCAGGGACAGCACGCTGTTCTGCAGGTCGTAGGAAAAGGCGATGCGCTCGAACATGGCCTTGACCTGGAAGTCTTTCATGCGCTCCTCCTGGGCGGGATTCGGCCGCAGCCGGCCCGCCTGCATACACCGCCCCCGCAGCGGGGTAAAGCGCGCGCTGGAGCTCGGCCCCAGGGGCAGCTTAGTACAGCTTGTGTCGGAACAGCCAGCCCGCCAGGCAGAGGCTCGCCAGCCCGATGAGCCCCAGGGGCCAGACCTGTTGCAGGAGTACGGCTGCCGGGGCGTTTTCGATGAACACCCCGCGCAGCAGGATGATCACGTACTTCAGGGGGTTGAACCAGGTGACCCAGGCCACTGCCGGAGTCATGTTGGCGATGGGCGTGGAGAAGCCCGAGAGCAGCACCGCAGGCATCATGAACAGGAAGGCCCCCAGCAGGGCCTGCTGCATGGTGGCGCAGAAGGAAGAGATCATCAGCCCCACGCCCACGGCCGCGAACACGAAGAAGGTCAGCCCCAGGTAGAGCAGCCCCAGATCGCCCCGCAAGGGCACCTCGAACCAGAACACCGCCACGCAGATGATCAGGGTGGCCTCCAGCAGCCCCACCAGCAGGCCGGGCAGGGCCTTGCCGGCCAGGATTTCCCAATGGGGCAGCGGCGTGACCAGCAACTGGTCGAAGGTGCCGCTCTCGCGCTCCCGCGCCACGGACAGGGCCGTGACCAGGAGCGTCACCAGCATGGCGATGACCGCAACCAGTCCGGGCAGGAAGAACCAGCGGCTGAGCAGATTCTCGTTGAACCAGGCCCGCGTGAGCAGCACCGAGGCCGGTGCCGCCCCTGCCGCGTCCAGGCGCTCCCGGTTCCAGGTGTCAACGATCTGCATCACGTAGTTGCCCACAATGCCCGCCGTATTGGAGTTGCGGCCGTCCAGGATGCACTGCAGCTGGGGCGCGCCCCCGGCCTGCAACTCCCGGCCGAAGCCCTCCTGGATGCGCAGCACCAGCCGCACCCGACCGCTGTCCACGGCCGCCCGTACCTCGTCTTCGTTCTGCAACACCCCTTCCAGGATGAAACGGGGCGAGCCCTGCACCTTGGCGAGGAGTTCCCGCGACTCCTGGGAGCGGTCGGTGTCCAGGTAGGCCCAGGGCACGCTGTTCAGATCGAAGGTGGCGGCGTACCCGAAGACGATGGTCTGCAACAGCGGGGGCACGATGACCACCACCCGGCTCTTGGGGTCCTTGAACAGGGCCAGGAGCTCCTTGCGCAGCAGGGCCAGGATGCGACGCAATGAATCCATGCCCCTCACTCCAGACTCTTGCGGGTTTTCTGGAAGGCCAGGAGCAGCAGCACCCCGGCCAGCAGGGCCAGAGCCAGGCCGTTGGGCAGCAGCACCGAGCGCAGGTTTCCGGCCAGGAAGATGCTCTGCAGGATGGCCACGAAGTAGCGCGCGGGCACGACGTGGGAGATCACCTGGATGACCTTGGGCGCGCTGGCCAGCTCGAACAGAAAGCCCGAGAGGAAGAAGGAAGGCAGGAAGGCCGCAATGAGCGCCGCTTGCCCGGCCACGAACTGGTTGCGCACCGTGGAGGAGATGAACAACCCCAGCCCCAGGGCCGCGCCCATGAACAGGGCGCCCAGCACCAGCAGCGGCGCCAGGCTGCCCCGGAAGGGCACGTCGAACACGAAGACCGCCATGCCCGTGCAGAGCCCCAGGCCGCACATGCCCAGGCCGAAGTAGGGCAGCAGCTTGCCCAGCACGATCTCCAGGCGGCTCACGGGCGTCACCAGCAGGGCCTCCATGGTGCCGCGCTCCCATTCCCGGGCCATGACCATGGCCGTAAGCAGGGTGCCGATGAGGGTCATGATCAGGGCCATGAGCCCCGGCACCAGGAAGTTCTGGCTGCGCACCTCCGGGTTGTACCAG
>CAZNSV010000224.1:0-5964 GCA_964575775.1 uncultured Desulfovibrionaceae bacterium | reverse complement strand
CTTTGTCCCATCACATCCCGGTGCCCGGCTGGTCAAATCTAAGTGGCGCGGCACAGCATGGCGAAATGCCCCACGGTAAGTTCTGGACAGAGTATGCCCTCGGAACAGACCCTGTTAAACAACTATTTTAAAGGAACGGGGGTGCATAAATGACAAGTGATTTGCCTGAAGCATGCACTAAATGTGGGAAGGTGATTGGCAAAGACTGCGCTCCCTCAGTGCAGCAACTCGAAAAGGCGCGCGAGGGTAATAAGCTACAGGACGTTGGATCGATTACCCAACATTGTACTTGTCATGCGCAATGCGCGCAATTCGCTCAGGCTGATGATCAACGTCGTACTGTTCGTGCGATTAACTCTGTCAAGTGACTTTGCTCCGATTCTTTTCGTCCCCCCCCGCCCCCCCGCAAATGAACAAGGGCCGGTGTCTTGCAACACTGGCCCTGTTGGTTCGGATGGGAGAGTCGCCAGGTTGAACCCAGCTTGGCAGCATCCCTGCCCATGCGTCTCAGTTGCCCTTGACGATGGCGTCGGGGTAGGCGGCATTGAAGGCTTCCTGCCCCCCTTCGAGAATGAGCATTCTTTCCACGGCGATGCCGTTTTTCTTGAAGTAATCGAAGGGGCGGGTGGCGCCGCCCTTACCGCGGGGGCAGATGATCACGATGTCCTCGGTGCTGTCCTTGACCTTGGCCAGGAACGGGTCGAGCTTGGCGTAGTCGGCATCCGATTCCAGGGGCCGGGCAAAGGTGGCGAAAGCCGCTTTCAGGTGCCCGGTGGCGTATTCCTCTTCGGTCTGCGACGTCATGATGGCCATCTTGCCATTTTCATGGTCACCCGCGTCCATGCGCGCCTTGAAGTCCGCAACGGAAATGTAGTTGTAGTCCGCAGCCTGGGCTACGCCTGCGGCGACCACCAATGTCATGAGCAGCAATGCGACACAAAATCCACACACGTGTTTGGTTTGCACGGTAATTCCTCCGCTTGAATGTTGCAGCCGTCTCTGCGCTGGCGCAGTTGCGGCCGAGGTGGTCGGTGTCGGTCCATTGTGATAACTCTTAGGCCAAAATGTGATCCGGACACAAATTGGAAATTTCGATGCGTGTATGGATTTTGTATTGCTATTTACGATTTAGATAATGTGCAACAATGCTGTAGGAGATAACGCAGCGACGAGGATGCAGCATGGCTGAATGACCGCAGCAAGGAGGTGGTGCATGGCGCATTGGCGGCGGATTGCCCTGGGGATGCTTCTTGTGCTTGTGGTCGGTCTCTTCTTCGGCCTGGGCCTGCACGAGCAGCTCACCTTCGAGGCCGTCAAGAATTCGCAAGCCAGGTTCCAGGAGCTCTACCGGGCGGCTCCGGTCTCCGTCGTTCTCGGCTAT
Source organism: uncultured Desulfovibrionaceae bacterium (assembly GCA_964575775.1). GTDB lineage: Bacteria > Desulfobacterota > Desulfovibrionia > Desulfovibrionales > Desulfovibrionaceae > CAZFCK01. The sequence goes on along the minus strand of CAZNSV010000224.1, from coordinate 4,583 downwards.
CTGGCAATCTACCTGATCGTGGTCCCCCTCAACCTGCCCGGGGCCACCATCCTCGGTTTACTTGCGGGGGCGATCTTCGGCACCATCACCGGCACCATCATCGTCTCCTTTGCCAGCTCCATCGGCGCCACCCTGGCCTGCCTGCTGTCCCGCTATTTCCTGCGCAACTGGGTCCAGCGCCGCTTTCCCCAGGCCGTGGCCAAGGTGGACCAGGGCATTGCCCGGGAAGGGGCGTTTTACCTCTTTTCGCTGCGCTTGATTCCAGCCATCCCCTTCTTCATGATCAATCTCGTGATGGGGCTCACCGCCATGCGCCTGCGCACCTTTTACTGGGTGTCGCAAGTGGGCATGCTCCCGGGTACCTTCGTCTACGTCAACGCGGGGAGCGAACTCGGGCGGCTGACGTCCGCCGCCGGGATTTTTTCCCCGCGCCTGCTCCTGGCCTTTGCCCTGCTCGGCCTGTTCCCCCTCGTGGCCAAGAAGGCCATGGCCTGGTACCGGCGCACGAAGCAACCAGTCGGGGCGGGAGTTGTAGCTGTTGCCAGACCGGACTCCGTGCCGCTGCATGCCTTGGCTCCCAAAGACCCGCCAACGCCGGAAACAGCAGCCGAGGCTCAGGCCTGCGCGGACGGCTGTACGGCCTGCGAGGCCTGCGTCACGCAGTGTCCGTTCCTGGCCAAGTACGGAACCCCGGGGGCCATTGCGAGCCAGGTTCTGGCCGGAGAGAGCGCGGTGGATCCCTTCGAGTGCAGCCTGTGCAACCTGTGCGGTGCGATCTGCCCCGAAAAGCTCTCGCCCGCGGATTTGTTCCTGGCCCTGCGCCGCCAGGCCATGGAGAGGGGCGCGGTGGACCTGAGAAAATACGCCCCGTTGGTACAGTACGAACAGCGGGGCCATTCCAAGGCCTTTGCCTGGTATCCGCCCGGGATGGTCCGCAGCGTCTTCTTTCCGGGTTGTACGCTGCCCGGCACGCGCCCGGGCATCACCTGGCAACTGTTCGAGCGGCTCCGGCAACTGGACCCCGACCTGGGCATGGTCCTGGACTGCTGCCACAAGCCCTCCCACGATTTGGGGCGGCAAGGGTTCTTTCTCGAGCGGTTCCAGGCCATTCGCGACCGCCTCTTGCACCTGGGCGTGGCCGAGGTGTTGGTGGCCTGCCCCAACTGCTACAAGGTCTTTGCCCGGTATGGCGCACCCCTCCAGGTGACCTCGGTGTTCACGCTCCTGGCCAGGGAAGCGGGGCCTGCTCCCGCTCCTGCTCGGGGGCAGGTGGTGGTCCACGATCCCTGCCCCTTGCGCTTCGAGCAGCCCATCCAGGACGCGGTGCGCACCCTGCTAGCCGCCCAGGGGCTGAGCGTTCGCAAAACCAAACATACCGGCAAGAAAACCCTGTGCTGTGGTGAAGGGGGCGCGGTGGGCCTCCACAACCCGGGCTTTGCCAAGGCTTGGGGCGCGAAACGCAAGCAGCTGGCCCAGGACGACCGGATCGTGACCTACTGCGCCGGTTGCGCGGGCTTCCTGGGGCGGCTGGCCCCCGTGAGCCACCTGGGCGAGGTGTTGTTCGAGCCGGAAAAGGCTCTGGTCGGACGGAGCAGGGTGGCCAAGGCTCCGCTGACCTACCTGCACAGACTGCTGCTGAAACGCAGACTCGCAAAGCTGTTTCCCGCATGACGCGAAACGCCCTCCCCCGCGAGGGGCAGTCCTGTCACTGGGCTGCCCCCTGCCTGCCCATGACCTCTCCGGGGCCGAGGAAATCGCTTGTCAAGCGCCCCTGTTTTCCCTAAGTCTCTAGCTTTTGCATGCCGCGTTGCCCGGACCACGCATACGGCGTGGTCGTAGGCATGGCGGCGGGCGACAAGACGGCTGCCGCATAGTGCTCGCCGTAGCACGGCGCCAAGGGGAAGATGAGAACATGAGAGCACTGATCACCGGCGGGGCAGGATTCATCGGTTCCCACCTCGTGGACCTTCTGCTGGAGCAAGGGCACCAGGTCGCGGCCATCGACAACCTGACCACCGGCCGTCTGGAGAACATCCAGCACCATTTCAGGAACCCGAAATTCCATTTCACCCGGGCCTCCATCATGGACGAGGTGGTCATGGACCGCCTGGCCTCCCAGTCGGACACCATCTTCCATCTCGCGGCCGCGGTGGGTGTGGACCTCATCGTCAAGAACCCCGTGCGGACCATCGAGACCAACGTGCAGGGCAGCGAGGCCGTGTTCAAGTCCGCCTACCGCTACGACTGCAAGGTGCTGCTGGCCAGCACCTCGGAGGTCTACGGCAAGGGCATCAAGGCGCCCTTCAACGAGGACGACGACGTGGTCCTGGGCCCCACCAGCAAGAGCCGTTGGGCCTACGCCATCAGCAAGATGCTCGACGAGAGTCTGGGCTTCGCCCACCACCAGGAGTATGGGCTCAAGGTGGTGATCATGCGCCTGTTCAACACCGTGGGCCCCCGCCAGACCGGCCGTTACGGCATGGTCATTCCGCGCTTCATGGCCCAGGCCCTGGCCAACGAGCCTATCACCATCTTTGGCGACGGCACCCAGAGCCGCTGCTTCTGCGACGTGCAGGACGTGGTGCGCGCCCTCATGGAATTGGGGCTGCGCGACGAAGTGGTGGGGCGCGTGGTGAACATCGGCAGCAAGGAGGAGATCAGCATCGAGTCCCTGGCCTACATGGTGCGCGAGGTGGCCGAGAGCTCTTCCGAGATCGTCAAGATTCCCTATTCCGAGGCCTATGCCCCGGGTTTCGAGGACATGCTGCGCCGTCAGCCCGACATCCGCCGCATCAGGGAGCTGATCGGCTGGGAGCCCAGGACCAATCTCATGCAGACCCTGATCCGCATCCGGGACTACATGCTGGCCACCTCTCACTCCTGAGCCCCTGCCCCACAAGGAGAAGTTCCATGCTCAACAAGCCGCGTCTGCTCACGCCCGGTCCCACGCCCCTGCCCGAGGAAGTCCGCCTGGCCATGGCCAGGGACATGGTGCACCACCGCAAGCCCGCCTTCAAGAAGCTCCTGCTGGAGATCCAGACCCGGCTGCAGGCCCTGTTCGGCACCGCCGAGACCGTGGCCCTGCTCTCCAGCTCCGGCACCGGGGCCATGGTGGCGGCTGTGGAAAACTGCTTCGCCCCCGGCGAGAAAGTCCTGGTGGTGGAGGCGGGGAAGTTCGGAGAGCGGTGGGGCGAAATCGCCGCCAACGCCGGACTGGAGACGGTCTACATCCGTCAGGAGTGGGGGCGCGTGGTCAGCGCCGCCGAGGTGGCCGCCGCCCTGGACGCCCACCCCGACGCCGCCGGGCTCCTGGTCCAGGCCTCGGAGACCTCCACCGGCGCCCTGCACCCCATCGCGGAGCTGGGCCCCCTGACCAAGGGGCGCGGCACCCTGCTGGTGGTGGACGGCATCTCCGCCGTGGGCGTCTCGCCCTGCCCCATGGATGCCTGGGGCGTGGACTGCCTGGTCACCGGCTCCCAGAAGGGGCTCATGGTCCCGCCGGGTCTGGCCTTTTTGGCCATGAGCCAGAAGGCCCGGGCCAAGGCCGCGACCCTGCCCAGGCGGCCCTTCTATTTCAACATCCCCGGCGAGTTGGACAAGGCCGCCGGGGGGCAGACCCTCTTCACCCCGCCCGTGAGCCTGCTGGTGGGGCTGCAGGTCAGCCTGGAGCTGTTCTTCGGCCCCTACGCCACCCCCCAGCAGGGGCTGGACGCCATCTACCGCAAGCAGTGGGCCCTGACCTGCCAGGCGCGCGCCGCCATCGCGGCCATGGGCCTGGAGCTGTTCGTGCCCGAGAGCTACGCCTGGGGGCTGACCTCCGTGCTGCTACCCAGCGGCGTGGACGGCGCGGAGCTGCTCGCTTTGGCGGCCCGCGAGCACGGCGTGATCATGGCCGGAGGGCAGGGGCACCTCAAGTCGCGCATCGTGCGCCTCGGGCACATGGGCTACGTGGACTGGGCCGACGTGGCCGCCGGACTGCGAGCCCTGGCCAAGGCCTTCGTGGCCTGCGGCGGCTACATCGCCTGCCGGGACTACCTCGAGCAGGGACTGGAGGCCTACGAGGGCGCCCTGGCCGGGTGGCCGGAGCGCCGGGCCTGAGCACGGGGGGAGTGCTTTTTCCCTGAAACATGCTAGAGCGGAAGCAACACAACGGCCTCGAGGGCAGCGCAAGGGGAGCGGCAGCATGAACCAGGACAACGAATTCAAGGTCACGGATCGCAGGGCGGCCACGGACGACGGCGGCGCCACCTCCGGTGGGGGCGGTTGCGGCTGCGCCGCGGCGGGTGCCGAACGGACGGCGGGGCAGCCCGTGTTCCCCCAGGTCACCTTTTCCACCTTCATCCTCTCGCTGTGCTCCTCGGCCATGGTCCACCTGGGCGAGGTGCCGGAGCCCGAGACCGGGCAGCTCCGGCCGGACCTGCCCCTGGCCAAGCACACCATCGACATCCTGGCCATGCTCAAGGACAAGACCAGCAAGTGCCTGGACGCCGACGAGGCCCGGCTGCTGGACGGCATGCTCTACGAGCTGCGGCTGGTCTACGTCATGAAGACAACCTGAACCCATCTTTCAAGGAGCGAGCCAT
>CAZNSV010000223.1:0-5966 GCA_964575775.1 uncultured Desulfovibrionaceae bacterium | reverse complement strand
GGGAATGGCCTCGAAGATGGCCTGATAGCGTTGCTCCGAAGCGGCCAGCTTGAATTCCAGCTCCTTGCGGGCCGTGATGTCCAGCATCATCTCCATGGCCGCCACCACCTCGCCCTCCCGGTTCCAGACCGGCGAGGTATAGACGATCCAGTGGATGACGTTGCCGTCCCTGCCCAACCCGGTCTCCTCGCTGAAATGGGGCAGGCCGTCCTCGAAGGTCCGCGCCACCGGGCACACGGTGCAGGGCTCGCTCTGCCCCTTGTTGATCTGGTAGCAGTGCTGGCCGCGCCCCTTGCCGAAGTGCTGGGCATAGGCCCGGTTGTGCCGGATCACCCGGAATTGGCGGTCCACCACGCTGACCAGGCAGGGCACGTTGTTGAAGAGGTCGCGGTAGTCCTCGCGCTGGGCGATGAGCTGCTTGTGCTTTTCGGCCACCTTGCGTCCCATGCGGTTGAAGGAGTGGGCCAGCAGCCCAATCTCGTCGCTCTGGGAGACGTCCAGGGAGGCGAAGGAGCAGGCCGAGCCGATCTCCCGGGTGGCCACGATCAGCCGCCGGATGGGCACTACGATGGAGCGATAGGCGAAGATGAAGAGCGCGGTGAAGGTGGCCAGAAACACCAGCAGCGAAATGACCAGGTTGGCCAGCTCGAAATCATGGATCATGGCCCGCTTGAGCGCGGTATCCACCTCCATGTCCAGCAGCCCCAGCAGCTGCTGGTCCGGGGTGTGGGCATGGCAGGGGGGACCGTCGCAGCCGGGCAGGTTGGGGATGGGCGTCATGATGCCCACGACGTGCACCCCGTCCTTGTCCATGACGCGGCTCATCTCTTCCAGCCCCACGGCCGGCGGCGGAGGCGTTCGCGCATGGCACTTCCAGCAGCTGGGGTCATCCTTGGGCACCAGGCTGCCCTCCTCCCCGTTCTTGGTGGAGTACATGATGCGCCCCTGCTTGTTGAAAATCCGGATGGCCTCGATCCCCTCGTGCTGGCTGATGTTGTTGATGATCTCCCGGATGTCGTCCGCCGAGTCCAGCATCATGGCGTACTGCAGCCCCAGCAGGACGGTTTCCGACAGCTGGGCGATGTCGCTCTTGACGTTCTTGAGGATGTTGCGCTGAAAATAGAGAACGTTGAAGCCGATCCAGAGGGCGATGCACAACAGGAAGGTGAGGCCACCCGAGATGGCCATCTTGAACAGCAGGCTGCGACGCAGGGACCTGAGCTTCATGAGCCGCTTTCCCTCAGAGTGCGCCCCGCAAGGATCGGAGCGACGGGCGAAACATCACTTCTTGTGCGACATCGAGGGGCAGAGCCGCGCGTCCTTCACGAGATCCGCCAAGGTATACGAGTCGAGCATCCGGTACATGGCGTTGCTGGCATCGTCCCAGATGGAGCGCCGCAGGCACACCGCGGCCCGGGGGCAGGTGGTGACCTCGCCGTCGCAATCCAGGATGCGATCCTCCTGGCCGTCGAGGATCTGGGCCACCCGGCCGATGGAAATATCCTCGGGGGCCATGGTCAGCACGTTGCCCCCGTTGGGCCCGCGCTTGCCCTTGATGTACCCGGCTTCGTTCAGTTTCTTGATCAACTTTTCCAGATATTTGAGGGAGAGGCCTTCCCGTTCGGCCGTGTCCTTGCTCGGCACCGGGCCGTTTGCGGAGTGCATGGCAATATCCACAAGCAGGCGTGTACCGTAGCGGCTTCGTGTGGTCAATTTCATGTTCTTGTCCCGATCTCTTGCCCAAATCGCAGCGGCTTGCTGCCGGGCGTTCCGATTCCGGTGCGCACCGCCCCCTGGTCAGTATTACCGACGCACGCGGCGGCGTAGCCCCCGCCTTGTCCAGCCGGTACGGGTCACTGCTGGGGGGGAGGGGCCTTGGCTTCTTCCGGGAGCCGCACCGGTACCGTGACGCGGAACGAGGAGCCCTGCCCCGGCTCGGAAGTCACGGCAATGGCGCCCCCGTGCTGTTCGATGGTCTTGTTGGAAATGAACAGGCCCAGGCCTGTGCCTTTCTTGCCTTTGGAGGAGAAGAACAGGGAGAAGATCTTTTCCCGGGTCTCCTGATCCATGCCCTTGCCGTTGTCGGTCACAACGATTTCCAGGTGTTCGCCCAGGCGCCGCGCCGCGAAGCGGATGCTGCCCCGGCGGTCCGTCAGGCCTTCGCAGGCCTCCACCGCGTTCTCCAGAAAGTTGACCAGGGCCGCGGACATGGCTGTGGTGTCCGCCTCGAAGGTCCCCAGGTCCTCGGGGATGTCGCGCTGATACTCCAGCCCGGCCTGTTCGGCCTTGATGGCCACGAGGGCGGCGGTTTCCGCGAGAAAGCGGGCCGCGTCCACTTCCTGCCATTCCAACTGCCGGGACTTGGCATAGTAGAGGATGTCCAGCACCAGCTTCTTGACCCGGCCGATGGTGGCCTTGAGAGCCTGGAGGGCGCCCTCGATCCGCTGGGTGTCGTGCTTGGCGAGTCCGGATTCCAGGCGGTAGATGCCACCGTCCATGGCCGTGAGCAGCCCCTTGACACCGTGGGACATGGAGCCCAGCATGATGCCCAGGGAGGTGAGGTGGTCCTGCAGACGCCGGATTTCTGTGATGTCGGTATACATCTCAATGACCTGGGTCACAGCGCCTTGCACGTCGCGGATGGGGGCCGAGACCACCAGGACGTTCTTCTGCTGTCCGTTCCGGGTGGTGACCACGCTTTCGTACTGGTGGGTCTCGCCGTCCTGCAGGGTCTTGCGCATGAGGCAGACCTCGCAGGGGGCCTGGCGGTGCTTCTTGGCACTGTAGCAGAAGTGTCCCACCACGTCGCCGAACTCCTCGCGGAAGCGGCGGTTGATCTCGGCGATGGTGTAGTCCGGATTCTGCACCGTGATGTAGCACGGCGCCTCGTCGAAGAGCCGCTGGTACTTGAGCTGCGTGGTGAGCAGCTCTTCCTTGAGCCGCGAGACCTCGGTCATGTCCACGGAGATGTCCAGCACCAGCTCGGGTGAGCCGTCGCTGCCCGGGATGGGGGCCGTATACACGGTCACGGGGAGCAAATCGCCTTCCGGAGTGATGAGATTTTCCCGACTGCGCTGCCCCTTGCCGGTTTCGAAGGTCAGGCGCACGGGGCAGTCCGGGCTCTGGCCGTCGCGGCAGGAATAGATTTCGAAGCTTTTCTTGCCCTCGCAGTCCCCCAGGCGCTCCTTGAAGAGGCTGTTGCAGGCCACGATGTCCAGGTCGCGGTTGTGCACCGAGACCAGGCAGGGCAGTTCGTTGAACATGCCGCTGCCACGCTCCACCTCGGTGGCGGCGCTGGAGAGCACGGAGCTGAGGCGCTCCACCACCATGCAGGCGGCGTTCTGGCGCTCCAGGTCCACGATGCGGCGACTCTTCTCCTCCACCAGGCGTTCGAGATTTTCCGTGTAGTTCTTCAGCTCGCGCTTGAGCTGGAGTTTTTCCTGGAGGCGGTTGAGGGAAATTTCCAGCACATCGTTGTTGATGGGCTTGGTGATGAAGTCCGCGGCGTTGTTCTTGAGGGCCTCGATGGCCAGGTCCAGGTCGCCGTGCCCGGTGATGATGACCACCTCGGTCTGGGGTTCCAGCTCCTTGATGTGCCGCAGCAGTTCGATGCCGTCCATGACGGGCATCTTGATGTCCGTGAGCACGATGGCGGGCCTGAACTCGGGAAAGATCTCCAGGGCCGCGCGGCCGTGCTCGGCGGTGCGCACCTCGTAGCCCAGGTCTTCGAGGGACAACCCCAGGAACCTGCGAATGCCCTCCTCGTCGTCAACCAGCAACAGCTTCATGGCATCCATGTACCCTCTCCAAGCGCCTGGCGATTGCCCGCAATCCCAGCGCGCAAGCAGTTCCCCGCATGACTCGAGGCGGTTGGTCAGTCGCAACCGCGCGCCCCCATTCCGAGTGCGACGGAGCCCCCCGCTCTGCCGCATGATGGCCTATTCGCCGATGGCGTCCCGCACGATCTGGATGACTTCCCCCGGATCGAAGGGTTTCTTGATGGTGGCCACTGCCCTGCGAATGGCCAGGTGAATGCCCGGCAGGCCACTGATGACGATGACCGGGATGTCCGAGAATTCATCTTCCTGGGTCAGCCGGCGGTAGAACCGCGGCCCCCATTCGTTGGGCATCTCCAGATCCAGGGTGATCAGGTCGGGGCGTTCAACCTTGGCGATCTCGAAGGCGGTGATCCCGTCCGAGGCCCGACAGGTCTGGTACCCGTGGTCCTGGAAGACGTTGACGAGGTAGTCAACGATGAAGGGATCGTCATCGACCACCATGATTTTTTTGGGCATGCCTGTCACCTTGCAGGGGTTCCGGGGGTAACCCCCGTGTTGCGTGGCGATGCTCCACCGTGCATGTGCCGTGTGCGGCCGTAAGGCCTGGCGCGTGCCATCCGAGGCCGAGGGATCTCCGTCGCCGCGCAGGGTCCGACCCCGGGCGGCTTGGGCTGCGGCCGGGAGTTGGATGGCGCCAGGGGCGGGCCACCCAACTCCGGCCGGGAAGCAAGCGGACCACGCCGCAAGAACGCGGCGCGATCCGCCCGGGAGTGCTCAGCCGATGGTCTCTTTGACGATCTTCAGCAACTGATCCGGGTCAAAGGGTTTGGTCAGGCTTGCTACGGCCTTCTGAATGGCATACTTGTTCCCGGACAGCCCGCTGATGACAATCACCGGGATGTTCTTCAATTCAGGGGTCTGAGACAGCTTGCGGTAGAACCGCGGACCCCATTCGTTGGGCATTTCCAGGTCCAGAGTGATCAGGTCCGGCTTCACCTGCTCCACCATGTCCTTGGCTTCGGAACCGTCTCCGGCGGTCACGGTCTCGTAGCCATTGTCCTGAAAGAGTTGGGTCAGGTACGAGCGGATGTCCTGATCGTCGTCGACGATCATGATCTTCTTGGCCATAGCAAACCTCCTGAGACGACTAGGATTATGGTCCTAATCCTTGCTGTTGCCGCAACCGGCCGCCGCCACGGCCGGTTGCGGTTACAATTTTCCCGCCGCACGCCGACGGAATTGATGCTATATCCCATCAAGTGCACATGGTACAAGTCGAGTTATACCTTGTCGGGCTTGTTGACGCTGACCACGGGGCAGTTGGCCCGCAGAATCACCTGCTCCACCGTGGAGCCGATGCGCGCCTGCTCCGGGTCCAATTCCATGGTGTGGTGGGCCATGACGATGCAGTCAACCTGCCGTTCGCGGGCCAGTTTGACGATTTCCACATAGGGCACGCCTTCCAGCACTTCGATGTCGTAGTTGCGGAAATCGTCCATTTGCTTCACGTACCGCTCGCGGATGCGCTTTCGCGCGGCCATGAGCCGGTCTTCGATCTCGTTCTGATCCAGCACCTTGCCGCTGATGTCCAGGGCATGGAACAGGGTCATTTCGCTGTTGAACTCCTTGGCCGCAGCCAGGGCGTACTTGAACGCACTGTCGGCCTGCTTGGAGAAGTCCGTGCCGAAGAGGATGTGGGAGAACCCACCCCGATAGGACGCGGACTCGCGGTGCACGGTCATCACCGGGCATTTGGCCGCCTTGGCCACGCGCTGCAGGGTGCTGCCGGGATAGCCCTTGTGGTGCACCAATCCGGATTCACTGGAGTGGGCGCCCATGATGATGACGTCCACATCCTCGCTGCGTGCCACGCGCAGGATTTCGCGGTGGGGCAGCCCCGTGGCCAGGACGAAACGCACCTTCTCCGCTCCTTGCAGCTGGGCGGCGTAGGTGGTCTTCAGTTCTTCCTCGACCCAGGCCCGGTACTCATCATCGACCTGTACCTCTTCTCCGGTGCGTACGTCGTTCACGATCTGGGAGAAACCCTTGGTGGGCACGCCCAGGACATGGAAGACGAGCAGTTCGGCGCCGTAGCGTTTGGCCATGTCGAAGGCCACCCGGGCCGCTCCGAAGCTCGCCGGCGAGCCAGTGGTCGCCAGGAGGATTTTCTTGCTCATGCGGAACCTC